>CALRIY020000010.1:0-56505 GCA_943364975.1 Synechococcus sp. UW140 | reverse complement strand
GGATCTCGCCGACAAAATTCGGAATATTGCCGCGGATCTCTCCGCTGCCAACGGCGGTTGAGTGAACGTTGAGATAAAGGTTCTTCCGAAGAAGCACAGCAAAGATACTGTCGGGAGGATTGACCCATTCTTCATTCAGCGTACTGTCTACAAAACTGACCCCCTTCACAACGCCGCCGCCGGGAAGAATATGGAAATGCGCACCGGTGATGTTGCCGCCCAATCCCGCATATGTAACGCGGTAGACAATACGTGATGCTACACCGTTATCCATCCCGTCGTCTTCCACCACCAAATATCCGGAACCGCGTCCTGTAGACGATGTCCCCGCCGAAGCACCATTCAGCGACAGCGGATAGCCAAACTGTTCGCCTTCAAGCGTACCGCGGATCTCTCCGCTCGGGAACGAACCGGTGTGGACATTCAGATAGACCTTCCCGCTGAACAGAGCGTTCACGATCGTGTCGGGAATATTACTCCACGTCCCTGTCGCGGTCTTTCCGGAAAATGTAATTCCCTGCAGCACACCGCCGGTCGGCACATAATGGAAATGCGCAGAGGAAACATTACCGGACAATTTATTCACGGTCACTTCATACCGCATACTTTTCCGGTCGCTGCTCAGGACTGCGTATCCGGAACCTTTTGCTGTCGATAATCCTCCGGTGTCGGTACTATCCAGTGCGATCTTAAAAAAGATCTCCTGTGCGGCAAGCTCACCCGCCAGGAAAATAAGAGCGACGAGCATCCAACGTACATTAAACTTCATTGCTTCCTCCAAAAAAGATGATAGAGATGATAGAATTGAACAACGGTAAATTTCATGTTCCACAAGTAAATACGACAAAAAGGTATGAATTGGATTGGAGAAAGGCTACAGGGGTGTGATATTTTTCACATTATAAATGGGTGACAATAACTGTGAAATTCGCAATAAACCTACGTTTATTGGAGAAACAGCATCTTGCGGGACTGGAATTTTCCGTTTTGTTCGAGACGGAGCAGATAAATGCCAGACGCCAGGCCATGGGCTTGGAATTGACTAAGGTGAGTCTTTCCGGCTTCGGCTTCTCCTTGAAACAGTGTGGCGATCAACTGTCCGAGAGTATTATAGACAGTGAGGCTGGTGCGTCCAGAATGAGGGACGGAGAAGGTGATCTGCGTGGAGGAGTTGAACGGATTGGGATAATTCTGTTCCAAACGCATTTCGGAAGGGACAGTGACAGCAAACGAACGGGAAATATTGGTGAGGATGCGCTGCTTCAACTGCTGTATCCTGTTATAGGCTGTGTCGATTATTGCGGCAGCGATCTTTCCGTCCGCCACTTTCTTACTGATCACATCGATGATGTAACCGGTGAGCGAACGGTTATTGTATGAATTTCCATTCCACAACAGGATGTCCGTACCGGAATTGACGGAGCGCTCGAGCACATCATCCATCGCATAGTTCTGCGAGATGGCCCCCATCGTCAGTGCATCGCTGATGACCACTCCGTTGAATCCCAGTGTGTCACGCAGCAGTCCGTTGATCGTCTTTGCCGACAGTGATGCGGGATAGAGCGAGTCGATCTTTGCATTGAACAGATGTCCGATCATCACCATGTCCGCCGTGCCGTTCATGATCGCTTTTTTGTACGGTATCAATTCCTTCGACGACCACGTGGTTGTCACATCGGTGAATCCGAGATGCGAGTCCGTTGCAGCACTGCCGTGTCCGGGGAAATGCTTCATCGTGGTGATGATCCCTTTCTTACGGAACTCTTCCACAAACCACCCGGTATGAAGGGCAACGGTATCCGGATGTGCGGAGTAACTCCGTTCCGATTTTCCGATTGCGGGACTCAGCGGATTCACATTCACATCCGCTACAGGAGCAAAATCGATATTGAATCCTGATTGACGCACCCATCCGGCCATCATCGCTGAATTTGCGCGTGTGGAATCTTCGCGGTTCACGACCGTTCCCAGATGATATGCCGTCGGTGTGGCGGCGAATCCGTTCGCAGCGCTGAGGCGTGCGACTTTCCCGCCCTCCTGATCCACGGCAATAAGCAGCTGCGATGAACTCAGCGCGAAGAGCTGCGATGTCAACAGAGCGACTTGTGCTTTCGAGGTAATGTTGCCGGCGTACAGAATAATTCCGCCCAGTCCGCGTTTTTGAATATCCATTTTGATGGAATCAGGAATCACCGTCCCGGTGAAACTGACCATCACCATCTGCGCGATCTTCTGCTGGAGTGTCGGCTGCGCGGTGAGGATGAACGGGAACAAACAACAAAGGAAGAATGAACGGATCATTTCAACAATACCATCCGTTTCGCTGCAGTGAATGAACCAGCTCTGAGTGTATAGAAATAGATCCCGGAGGGGATCCGTGCCGCATTGAACCGGATGGTGTGGGAACCGGCTTCCATCGTCCCGTTCACGGGAGAAGCGATCTCCCTGCCGAGAGCGTCATAGACGGTGAGTGTGACAACGCCGCGTTCCGGCAGAGAGAACCTGATTGAAGTTTCAGGATTGAAAGGGTTGGGATAATTCTGAGAAAGCGAGAACATTTCAGGCGTCATCGATTCCTTCACAGACGATAAGAGTTCCCCTTTATAGTATGCCCCGAAGACGATCATCATCTCATCCGTGCTCTGAAAACCGAATGAAATGGCGTTGTTGGTCGTGTTATTGTACGTAGCACGGGCTTTCAGTCCCTCGCCCGCATTCAGCGTGAGGGGCGGATCGAAGGTGAGGATCGGCGGATGCTGCCAGTCGTTCGTCCAATAGACTGTTTTTCCGTTGTTCACGCCGCCGATCACTTCGATCGCAAATTCCGTCATCCGTTCATGCGCGTGGGAGAAGAGCTGGATCACGTGACGTTTTTCCCCGAAGATGAAATTCTTCGTCAGCTGTGTGACCTGCATCGGCGGCAGTGTGAATGATGAATTCTGCAGATCCAGAATTTCCGCCACACGTTCGACTTGCTCTTTCGGTATGGTATAGAGATTCGCATAGATCTCTCCCACCTGCACGCTTCCGGTCCGATTGACATAATGTGAATTCAGATCGATCCCGGTCTTTGCGGGAAGACGCAAAGCGACTCCCTTCGGGAAGTGATAATTGGAATACGGCGTCTGCGTCCCGGCAAAGAAGACATGATAGAACATTTGATAAAAGAGATCCTGGTTATAATTTCCGGTGACGGTGTCGCGGAGATCGCGGAAGACATCCGCTTGCGGGATCAGCAACGGTGACATGACAGGATTGAACGTATATAAGAGGAAATGATGACTCCCGTTCCGCATGGAGATCTCCGTCCTGCTCACAAACAGATCTTCCGTATGCGTCAAAGGGCGATAGAGGAAGAATTCCCTGTCATTGGAGCTGTTCGGCTGAACGGTAAACGGTCCGACATGGAACTGAATCCCGTTCGCCGGAACAGGAAGCGGTGCAAACGGAGGAAGCGAGTGACGGGATGTATCCGACAATACGCTCGTGTCCGCAACGACTCCCGTTTCGGGGGCACCGGCATAGATCCATTCATTGATCAGCTTCAATTCGCCTTTGGTCAGGAACGCGCCTCCGAGCGGCATCATGGAGCCGTAATACGGATGGTCGTTGTTGAAATGCGGCTGCTGCGAAGCGTCGATCTTTTCCCACAGGAAACTCTTAGCGATCCCTAAGAAACTCCCTTTGTTGCTGACGCGGACGAGTGAATCCTTCAGCGCAGACGCATTCTTCGGGCGGACATTGACGAGCTGCTGAAATGCAACGTCGGGAGTCAGGACGAGTCCGGACTGAATCGCGAAGGAAGTCCCGGATGTGTGGCAGCTGACGCACTGCGGACCGAGAATCTTTCGTTGGATGACATTCCATGTCGACGGATCCTGTGCGGAAGAGAACTGCAGGAAAATGGTCAGCAGAAAAAGTGACTTCATAAGCTTCATATTTTCAATCTACGACCTTCCCGTTCCAGAATCAATCGGTGCAGGATTATCAATGCGATTGCTGAAACAATTTCCTATTTTTGGTGAACGATTCCCTTCCCCGGAGACTGTCATGCGGATACTCACTGCACTGCTTCTATCATCACTGCTCCTGCCGGCACAAGAGCAGCCGGCATCGCTGGTCAATCCGTTCGTCGGAACGGACGGACACGGACATACCTTTCCCGGAGCAACGGCGCCGTTCGGGATGGTGCAGCTCAGTCCGGACACACGCGTGGAAGGATGGGATGCCTGCGGCGGATATCACTATTCCGATTCGTCCATACTCGGATTCACACACACACATTTGAGCGGAACAGGCGTTCCTGATTACGGCGATATCCTTCTGATGCCGATGACGGGAACACCTTCACTCGATCCGAAACAGTACCGCTCATCATTTTCCCATCGGAATGAACGGGCAGAGGCTGGTCTTTATCATGTTCTGCTGGATGATGACTCCATCACCGTGGACCTGACGGCGACAACTCGGACAGGAGTGCACCGGTACCGGTTCCCCCATGGAGACACCGCGTTTGTGATCATCGATCTGAAGCACGGACTCGGTCCCGACGTGGTGATAGAATCGTGGCTCCGAAAAGAAGGACGGACCGAGATCACCGGATACAGACATTCCCGCGGATGGGCTCAGAATCAGCGTCTTTATTTTACTGCGCAGTTCTCCCAGCCGATCCGGAATATTTCGGTCTCGAACGACGGATCGTTCCGATGGAAGAATGAACATTCCTCCGGAACGAATGTGAAAGCGGCCGTGATGTTCGATATCAAAAAGAATAAGGAACTCATCATCAAAGTGGCGCTCTCCTCCGTCAGCGCAGAAGGAGCGCGGAAGAATTTAACGGCGGAAGCACCGGGCTGGGATTTCGATGCGATCCGTGCACGGACCGAGCGGGACTGGAACAACGAATTGAGCAGGATCATCGTCCGCGGCGGCACGCCGGATGAACAACGGATATTCTACACGGCGCTCTATCACTGCATGATCGCGCCGAACACTTTCTCCGATGCGGACGGTCGGTACCGGGGAATGGACAACGTCATCCGCACGGCGAAGGATGGAACACGCTTCACGGTCTTTTCCTTATGGGATACATTCCGCGCGCTGCATCCGCTGATGACGATCATCGACCGGAAACGGACGGCGGAGTTCATCAACACCTTCCTTGCACAGTATGATGAGAGCGGACTGCTGCCGGTGTGGGAGCTCTGTTCCAACGAGACGTACTGCATGATCGGATACCATTCCGTTTCCGTGATCGCCGATGCCGTTGCGAAAGGGATCAGCGGATTCGACCGAAAGAAAGCGCTCACAGCAATGGTGAACAGCGCCGAGAAGGAGCATTTCGGACTGAACGCATACCGGACGAACGGCTATGTACTCGGGGAGAAGGAATCCGAATCGGTCTCGAAGACATTGGAATATGCGTACGATGACTGGTGCATCGCTCGGACCGCCGAGATACTCGGTGAAAATGGAATTGCCCAGCGTTTCTACCGCCGGTCGCAGAATTACCGGAATGTCTTCGATCCTTCCGCCGGCTTCATGCGGGGAAAGAAGAACAGCATGTGGAACAGTCCGTTCAGTCCTGCCGCGGTCTCACTCGATTTTACCGAAGCGAATTCGTGGCAGTACAGTTTCTTCGTACCGCACGATATCGGCGGAATGGCGGAACTGTACGGCGGGCGCGAGAAATTCGCCGGCAAACTGGATGAGCTTTTCACAACAGCGAGTATTCTGGAAGGACGGCAGCAGTCCGACATCACCGGACTGATCGGACAGTATGCACACGGGAATGAACCGAGTCACCACATGGCCTATCTGTTCACGTATGCCGGCGCACCGTCGAAAACACAGGAGCGGACCCGCCAGATCCTCCGCGAGATGTATTCGAACCGACCGGACGGATTGTCCGGCAACGAGGATTGCGGACAGATGTCCGCGTGGTATGTAATGAGTGCGATGGGATTGTATCAGGTCGCTCCCGGTAAGCCGGAATATACGCTGACCACTCCGCTCTTTGATTCCGTCATCATCCGGCTGGAGAATAAGAAACAGTTCATCATTTCCGCTTCCAAACAGACTCCGAACGATACCTATATCCGCACGGCATCGCGGAACGGTGCGGAATTGAATGAGTTGTTCATTACACACCGGGACATTACGGACGGAGCATCGATCCGGCTGGACCTCTCCGGTGAACCGTCCACCCGGTACAATACTGCCGCATCCAGACTTGCTCCGCTGGAGATTCCGTTCACTGCGGTTCCGTATTTTTCAGCAAGCAGCACATCGTTCCGGGATTCACTCTCCGTTACGATCCATTTCCCAGAGAAGGGTGCGGAGATCTTTTATGTGATCGGGAACAGCGGAAAAGGAACAATCACCGGGGGAATCCCTTACAGCGGACCGATCACCGTCAAAGAGAATACAGAGATCACGGCATATGCACTGCGGGACCGTATCCGCAGCGCACCGGCAGCAGCACGGTTCGTCCGCGCCGTTTCTCCCGGCATGATCACACTGAAGACGCGCTACAGCGATCAATATACTGCCGGCGGGGATGAGGCGCTCACGGACGGTCAATTCGGTGTCGAAGATTTTCGCGTCGGGCATTGGCAGGGATATGAACAGAACGATCTGGATGCGACGATCGATCTCGGAAGCGTGAAGCAGATCGGTTCAGTGACGGCACGCTTCCTGCAGGACAATAATGCGTGGATCTTCTTCCCGCAAAGGATCGAATTCTCCGTGTCGACGGACGGCACAACGTTCGAGACGGTCTTTTCCGGAACGACAGGGACCGCACCGGAACAGGAAGGAGCAATGATCAAATCCGTCACGCAGAATATCACTGCACCTGTCCGCTACATCCGCATCCATGCGGCGAATATCGGACTCTGTCCGCCGTGGCACAAAGGGAGCGGCAATAAAGCGTGGCTCTTCGCGGACGAGATCGTCATCCAATCACAGCAATGAAACAAAAAATCCTGACGAGCCGCGTCAGGATTTTTTTGTACTGATATAAAATCTTCTCAGAACCTTCAATTCACTTTGATCAGTTCCACTTGGAAGATGACGGTGGAGCCGGGCGGGATCAATTCTCCTGCGGCGCGGTCTCCCCAAGCGAGAGCGGCCGGGATATAGAATTCGAATTTCGATCCTTCCTTCATCAGCTGCAGCCCTTCGATCCACCCTTTGATCATCTGGTTCAGCGGGAATGTCGCCGGTTCGTTATTCTTGTAGGATTCGTCGAACACGGTACCGTTGATGACCCATCCACGGTAGTGGACGACCACAGTGCTGCTCTCTTTCGGCGAAATGCCGGTCCCTTCGCGAAGGATCTTGTACTGAAGTCCTGACGCGGTCGTTTTCACGCTGTCTTTCTTTCCGTTGGCTTCAAGGAACTCCGCCCCCCTCCTTTTATTCTGATCAGCCTCAAATTTCTGTTTGATCTCATTCTCCGCCTGTGCTTTTTGATTCATCTGCTGGAAGATCTCCGTCACTTCTCTGATCTCCTCTTCTGACATCTGATTATTCTTCCCTTCGAGCGCCTGGCGGATCCCTTCAAGAAATGCGGAATTACTGATGGGGAAACTGGTTTCCAGAACATTGGCCCGCACCTTCTGTCCCAGATCGAATCCGCTCAGATAGCTCATCTTTTCTTCGGTCGTCTTCAGGACGAAGGCTTTCGATTTTTTCGGTTTCGCCGGTTCGGTCTTCGGTTTCTGTGCAAGAACGGCTGCGGAGCAAAGGAACAATACAACAAGCATCAACGCAAACTGCTTCATTACGACTTCTCCTGACTTTGTGGGATTGATTATTTTGATTGACAATTGTACGGGATCGAACTTGTCCAAAATAAATTGGCATGTAAAAAATATTCTCTACTTTTCTTGACGGGGTCCCAAAGGGATGCCGAGCGGCTTAGAATCCAAGAATCGGCACAAGAAAAGTAGCAAAAATCCCGCAGAGCGGGATGCCGCCCAATATGTTAATGGGGGCGGCAAACCCAATTATTAAAATTTAACGCGCGCGATGAATCCCGTTCGCTCTTTCCCTTAAAATAAGTGATGGCCCGTTGATGGCGCTGTGCGCCATCAAAAGTCCCGTCATTCATCGCCTTCCCATTCGCTCAATCCTCCTAAATTTCGCGGCTATCGCACTGTTTGTCAAAATATTTGTGCAGAAGCCTTATTCTTAAATCACTTTAAATAAATATTCATTTATTATTGCCACTTCACATTCGTTCTTGATTATTCTTGACAGCAGAGGTACAGAATCAAAAAACACCTACAGACCATGCTGTTTCAGAACCGGGAAAATCAATTCGCGCCAGACACCATACGCGGCCGGCTTCAGATGCACTCCGTCCGTCGTGAACTCGTCGCGCAGCACTCCTCCGGTGGAAAGGGCCGCATTCACATCCACGAACGTGATGGATTCCTTCTCCGCATACTCCCGTAACAGAGCATTCAGCTGAGCGACGAGAGGATTCTTCTCTTCGGTACGTTTCCACTTCGGATTGACGTGGAGCGTGGACTGAATGACGGGAATGATCGTATGCGAACGGAGTGTATCGATGATGGCGCAATAATTCTTAAAGATGAGTTCCACCGGAGCATCCGCATACAGATCATTGATGCCGGTCATGATAAAGCAGAGTTTCGGCTTCAGTCCATAGACATACTTCAGGCGATGCAGCGTGCCGAGCGTATTGTCCCCGCCGATGCCGCGGTTGACGATCCGGTCCCTGCCGAGCAGTTCGGACCAATTCCCTCCGGCGGTGATTGAGTTGCCGAGGAAGACGATGTCAGCCGAAGTCGTTCTCGACAGAGCAAAGGTCTCCATCATCGTCTTATAGAACGTGCTTTTCAAATAGAGAGAATCGTACGGGGTCTGCGCGGACGCGGTGGCAGAGAGCAGAAGGAGAAACAGAACGATCATCCTCATTTCAGCTTCGCTTTCAGGAATTGCAGCACCGCTGCATTCGCTTCTTTGGTCTTTTCAACATCATGTTTGGGATTGCTCGGATTAGCAAAGGCATGAGCCGCATCGAAATTCTTCACGATCACTTTTTTCTTCACCGTTTTCATATCCTTCTGGAATTGTGCGACCACGTCGCCGTTGATATAACCATCCTGTGTGCCGAAGATGCCGAGGACCTCGCAATTGAGGCTCTTCAGTTTCTCCACATTCTTCTCCGGCATGCCGTAATACAGCACGCAGGCGGCCGCCTGTTTTCCCGCCATCAATGCGGTCTGCATGGACCATCCGCCTCCGAAACACCAGCCGAGCGTGGCGATCTTCGCTTTCGGTCCGGCATACTCCAGCACCGAACGGATGATGGTCCGAGCTCTTTCTTCGTCCACCTCGCCGACATATTTCCTCGCTGAATCAAGGGAGGCCGCGATCTTGCCGTCATACAGGTCCACCGCGATCACATTCACTGTGCCGATCTCCCGCTGCCAATTTTCCGCTTCCTGTTTGATATAGTCATTCAGTCCCCACCATTCGTGGAAGACGAGCAGATAATTGTTCGTTGGTTTTCCGGCCATCACCTGAAAGATCACCGTTTCCAAACCGTCTGATGTCTTTAACGTTTTGGATTCACCGCCGACAGATCTGAAGACGAACGGTTCGGGGGATTCATGCAGCGAGACGAACGCCATATCCTTTCCGAATGCGGCAAATTCCTGCGTAGCGGTCGGTGCGCAGCATGGTTTTTTCTCTCCTGCGTAAGCAAGGGAGAGAGTAGCAATAACGATGAACAATATATTCTTCATAAGAACCTCAGATAAAAATATTTTTGCCACTAAAACACTAAAACACAAATGCGACACAAAGTATCATAGATGATATTTAAGTGTGCGGTGCCTACAGAAACTTCTTTCTAAGAAATAACGTTTGCTTCAAATTCCAGGTGTATTCCAAAGACCGATTCAACACCGGACTGTATCTCCCGTGCCAACTGCAGCAATGCTTCGACCGTTCCATTGTAGTTAACAAGCGCCAGCGTGTGATTCTCCGAGATCCCGACGCCATTCTTTTTCGTCCCCTTTTTGAATCCTGTCTTTTCGATCAGCCAGGCAGCGGGGATCTTCATCCTTGTCTCAAACGGAAAGGTCGGCACCGGAGTTCCGTCCCCTTGTCTGCTCCACACATCACGGACGCGCGCAAGCACATCCTCCTCTACGATCGGATTGAGAAAGAAGGATCCGACCGAGCGTGAGTTCGGATCATTCGGATCGATGACCATCGATTTCTTTTTCCGCAGCCCGATGACGATGGTCCTCACAGCGGAGAGCGATTCACGTCCGTCCGCCAGCGCCGAGAGATCGACCGAGGCATCGATGATCTTCTGCACTTCCGGATAATGGATGGAGGGACGGCCGTTCTTTTTCAGACGGAAGGTGACTGAGGTGACGACATATCTTCCCGCATCCACGGTCTTGAAGCGGCTGGTGCGGTATGAGAACGCGCACTCCTCATTACGGAAGATGATCTCGTTCAGCGTGGAGCGTTCGAGTACGGTGACAGTCTCAATGGTATCCTTCACTTCCTGTCCGTACGCGCCGACATTCTGGATCGGAACAGCGCCGACGCTTCCCGGGATTCCGGAGAGACATTCCAGTCCGGCGAAACCCTTTTCAACTGTTGTTCGGACGAACGATTCCCAATCCTCACCCGCATGAGCGGTGACGAGAACATCCGAACTATCCTCAACAATGGAGATCCCCTTGATACCGTTTCGAATGACGCACCCGCGGTAACCGGAGTCGGAAAAGATGGTATTGCTTCCGCCGCCGAGAATGTGTGCACGCACTTCCCTTCCGGCAGCAAAGCGGAGTGCGTCCTGCAGTTCATACACCGAGGCGCATTCGCAGAAAAAATCTGCCGGACCGCCGAGGTTCAGGGTGGTGTACGGTTTCAATTCGATATGTTCTTTAATAGAGAGCATCGTATGTTTGATGGAACACGGAAAAAGCGGAAAAAGAGATATTCACAGATTGAACAAAATGGTCAACGGAGTTTTGCACCCTTTTCGGACCACCAGGGATAGATCTCCACAACCAGTCTTCCCGCTTTGATCGCCGGATCGGTTGCGCAATGCGCAAGCACTTCGTCATATGTTTCGCAATTGAAGACGAAGATCCCGCGCAGATCGCCGTCATGTCCCATCGGTCCGGCAAGATCGATCTTCCCTTCCTTATAAAGACGTCCGATATTGGCGAGATGTCCCTTCTGCAGTTCCGCGGCAGTAGTGGAATCCTGATTTCGGATCGGGCCGCGCTTCAGCAGGACGAGATAGTATTTCCTCATCTCCCCGTCCTTTACTTCGTTTCTTTCTTTTTCTTTCGCCAACAGCACAGGACCGGAGGCTTTGGCATCCTCTTTCAATTTTTTATCCTGCGCTATGACCATCAAGGACACACACAACAAAAACATTACGGTGAATTTCATATGTTTTCCTTTCATACTAAGAGGCGGACAATCGTCCGTCCCTACATTTATTGATCCGTGTTTATCCGTCTGATCGTCTAAACCGTGTTCTATCGGTGCTATTGCATCGCCGCTTTGCGTATCCGGTCCATCAACGCGAGTCCGATCCCGTCCTCGCTCACCTGTTCGCAGTAGATTGTCTCCATATCATGAGCGTCGCATTCCCGGAAGAAATGAAATAGTGACCGGGCATATTCATCAACATTACGGCAGATCTTCTTCATTCCAAAAGTGCTGCGCCCGATGGAACTGATTCCAATGTACGCAGACTTTCCCATCGGCACGGTCTCGCCGACGCCGCTCACAATGAAGACATACGCGAAAGGAGAATAATGCCGATATTTCACGCCCGGACTTTTCGGAACTTTTGACTGCTGCTTTTGAAGACGGGTTGAAGGGATCACTTCGCGTAATTGTTCCAGCGTAACACCACCGGCACGGAGGATCACCGGCGCATTTCCTGTGCAGTCCAGTACGGTCGATTCCACGCCGACGCGGGAAGGGTCTCCTTTTAAGATACAGGGAATCCGTCCGTTCAGATCGTGTTTCACCGCCTGCCAGGTCGTGGGACTCGGCGAGCCGGAAAGATTGGCGGACGGAGCGGCAACGGGAACTCCGCACGCGGTCAGGAATTTTTGTGCTACAGAATGATCCGGGATACGGACACCGACGGTCGGAAGACCTGCTGTGACCAGCGACGAGATCCGTTTGTTCTTCGGCAGCACGAGCGTCAGCGGTCCGGGAAAAAATTCCGCGATCAGTTTGTCGGCGTACTTCGGCATAGAAGAGATGACTGATGGAATTTGTTCGGCAGAACCGACATGAACGATCAACGGATTGTCCGACGGCCGTCCTTTGGCAGCGTAGATCTTCTTCACAGCATCAGATTCGAACGCATTGGCACCGAGTCCATAGACGGTCTCCGTCGGAAACGCTGCAACATGGCTGCGCGAAATGAATTCCGCCGCTGATTTATATGACGTTGTGATGAGAGTCCGCATTACAGCTAGAATCCTACCTTATATTTTTTCTTTTTCGGTTCAGCCATTAATCTGCGGATCGCATTGAATACGATCTTGATATGGTTGTCATGCGTCTCATATTTCCGTTCCAATCCCTCCAATTTTTTCATCAGCTCACTATTCGATGAAAGGAGTTCGCGGAGTTGCACAAATGTGCGCATTATAGCAATATTCACTTGAACGGCCCGCTTACTTTTGAGAACGCTTGAAAGCATTGCCACGCCTTGTTCGGTAAAAGCGTAAGGTCGTTTACGAACACCACCTCAGCTTGATATCACGAAATGTGATTTCAAGATCGCATATTCTTCCTGGGTCAGTTGGAACATAAAATCTTCAGGGAAACGATCCTTATTTCGTTTCACTGCCTGTATCAGCGCCCGATGTTCTACTTTATAAAGTTCAGCAATTGATCCGCTCAGCATCACTTTTTGCCCCCGAATGATAACAATTCGCTCACCTATTACTTCGGATCGAATGAGTTGCGTCATAGTATATTGCTATTCTAATTGTGAAAATTGAATGTGCTCGAATATAACGATTTTTGCAAAAAATAATCGGCCGAAATGAGAATCTTTTCCATTCCCGCTGCATCACATGGGGAGAAATTCAACAGTGTTCCCCATCGCATACCATTGGAAATTCTTATGAGATCATCATTCCTCGCGGTCATTCTATACTTCCTTTTTCAATATTCCTCAGCACAAACGATCACTTCGAACGACGGCTCCGTCTCCGGCGAGGTCCGTGATGCGGTTACGAAACAGCCTCTTCCGGGAGCAAATATCATCGTTTCGGGGACTGCGCTGGGCGCAAGCTGTACGACGGAGGGATATTTCGTCATTAAAAATCTTGCTCCCGGAAAGCATATCCTGAAAGCAACGATGCTCGGATATGAATCGGCGATCAATGCCGATGTCATGGTGAGTCCTCAACGGAACAAAAAGATCATCTTCGAACTCCGATCATCCGATATTGAACTTGGAGCGGTGGAAGTGCAGGGGGACTATTTTGCGAAACCGACCGAGAATCCGGTCAGTATGCGCACGCTCTCTCCGGAAGAGATACGCCGTTCGCCCGGTTCGGGTGAGGATATCTTCCGTGTGATGCAGTCCTTGCCCGGTGTTGCGACCGCCGGCGGAAAAAGCGCTCAGCTGATCGTCCGCGGCGGAAGTCCGAACGAGAATCTGACGCTGCTGGACAATATTGAGATCTACAATCCGATCCACTTTGCACGGACGGGCGAATCGATGGGGATCATCAGCATCGTGAATCCCGCACTCCTTGAGAAAGTAGATTTCCTGACCGGAGGTTTCCCCGCTCAGTACGGCGACAAGATGTCCTCCGTCTTCGACATGAAGCTGCAGGACGGAAACAAGGAACTGTTCAACACCGATGTGAATGCAAATATCGCCGGCTTCGGGGTAATGGTGGACGGACCGGTCGCCGAGGATGCGACGATGGTCCTCTCGCTGCGCCGCGGCTTTCTGGACATCCTCACCGGCATCATGGGAAAACCTGCCGCTCCCCGGTACTATGACGCGGTCGGCAAACTGACCTACGATCTCGATCCGAACAACCGGATCAGTCTTGTCGGCTTCTATTATATCGATCAGATCGACAAGGCGGGCTCCACAAAAGAATCCTCCGCCATGAGCAAATATGAATATATGACGCGGGATGATTACGGTTCCGCATTCGGATTGAACTGGCGCTCACTGATCTCACAGAAAGCATTTTTGATGACGACCCTCTCGCTTACCGGCAACGGGTGGACAACGAAACAGGGAACCGCGGCGGACCGGGCATTGCGGGGCGAAGATATTCTTGAAGAAGAATCGATGCTGAAAACGGAATTGACCTACCAGTTCTCACCGTCGCTGAACATGAAGATCGGCGTGATGGGAAAAGCGATCGATTCCAAGAACATCACCTGGACACCGAGCGATACGACACGGAACGGAACGATCATTCCTGCGACGACCATTTCCTTCAACCCGAACACCACCGTGAAGACCGCACTGTATCTTCAATCGGCCTATACCATCATTCAGCCGCTGACGATCTCCGCAGGGATCAGATTCGACCGCTTTGCCATGATCAATGAGAATGTGATCAGTCCCCGGCTTGCATTATCCTATAAGTTCATCGAATCGACCTCGCTGAATCTTGCCTGGGGAAAATTCGAACAGACCCCGGCGAGTTATCAGATCTCCCCCGATCCGAGGAATCTTTCGCTGAAGAGCAGCAAGGCGATCCATTACGTTGCCGGGATCGAACACCGGCTCGCGGACGACACCCGCGTGACCATCGAAGCATATCACAAGGAGATCCATGACGTGATCGTCGATCCCGACAGTTCGAATCTTTTATTGAACACCGGCAGCGGCTATGCCCGCGGGATCGAACTCTCATTGCAGAAAAAATTCACGAACGGTTTCGTGGGGAGCGCATCGTATTCGTATTCCGTTTCCCGCAGGACCGATGATGCTGTGTCGGCCGAATATGATTTTGAATACGACCGTCCGCATATCGTGAATCTTCTCGGCGGGATCGAACTGGGCGAAGGATGGCAGATCGGTGCGAAATTCCAATATGCATCAGGGAATCCGTACACACCGGTCACCGGCGTGGTGAAGAAAGGGAGCATCTATTATCTGGTGGACGGTGCGACGAATACCGCGCGCTATCCGGATTACCATAAACTCGACATCCGTGTGGACAAGCAGTTCATTCTGGAAGGATGGTCCATCACCGCATATCTGGATCTGTGGAACGTCTATGCACGGGAGAACATCATGTCCTACAACTACAAGGCGGACACGAACGGTAACATCGTGATGACCCCGAAATATGATTTCGGCGTCATGCCGATCATCGGAGTGACAGCGAAGTTCTAGTGAGAGGGAAAATAGTTGGAGTCCATCTGTAAAGCAGTACTTATGGATGGACTCCAACTTTTTTTAAATATCACCTTCATCATCACCGTTCACGCTGCGGCATCCAACTTTCCTTCACCTTCCGTTTTTATTTTCAGTATATTTCGAAATGACGAACGGTTCATTTCATTTTTCCTCCGGCGGCACATCCATCCATTATACTGTTCGGGGTAACGGCGCGCCTCTGCTGATCGCCCCTGTCTCCTGGGGAGTGGACGGCCACCGGTGGACCACACTGGACGCACTCGCAGAACAATTCACGCTGATCCGGCTCGATCCTCGCGGCACAGGCGGTTCGGGAAATGTCTCCGACAAGAATGAATTCGGGATTCCAACACTCGTCTCGGATATCGAAGCGTTGCGGAACCATCTCGGCATCAGAACATGGAACGTGATGGGACAATCCGCCGGAGGATGGACCGCGCTCGAATATGCACTCGCGCATCAGTCAACGATCGAACATCTCATCATCGTCTGCTCGGCTCCGACCGGAAAATTCCATAAGAACACATACCGCGATCCGCTTCATCCGCTCTTCCCGCATTTCGAAAGAATCTCACAGGAGATCCGAACCCTTCCCGCTGCGGAACGGGTGAAAGCATACAACCGCGCCGTCTATCAATTCGATGTCCAGTCCGATGAGGCAATGAGGATCATCGACCGGATCTTCGCCGAAGCGGAATTCAACGCACAGCGTAATCAATATTTCGTGATGCACGAGTTGAACCGGTACAACGTGACGGAGCGGCTCCGCGAGATCAACGTACCGACACTCGTTATCGGCGGAAAACACGATGTGCATGTTGCGCCGGAGTGGAGCGTGACCATGGCGGAGAATATCCCGAATGCCCGGCTGGAAATGATGCAGCAGTCGGGACATTTTCCGTGGCTGGATGAACCGCCATTATTCTTCAAAACGGTCCGGGATTTTATCAAACAGCAGAACACGGATAAAACGGAAAAAGACAGATAATCACAGATCAATTTTTTGTCCTCGAAACATCGAGAACATCGTCAACTTTCAGAACATCCCTATGAGACTCTCACGTCATTTCTTATTCATTCTTTTCACCACCACCATTTATTCACAAACATTTGAACTTCCAGTGTCGTGGAAACTCATCACGCAGGACAGTATCCGGTTCGCGGAGCCGGGCTACGACGACAGCCATTGGTCCACCGTCGCAGTCCCCGGACAATGGGAGACGCAGGGTTTCCCGAATTACGACGGATATGCTTGGTACCGCGTCGATTTTTCTGTTCCGCAAAATGCGTTGAACACAGAACTCTATTTATTGCTGGGGAAGATCGACGATATCGATGATACATTCCTGAACGGAATTCCGATCGGTTCGATGGGAAAATTCCCGCCGGAGAACGAAAGCGCGTGGAACCAGCAGCGCATCTACAAACTCCTGCCGCGGTCGTTGAAACGGCATAACACACTCGCCATCCGAGTGTATGACGGCGGCGCGCCGGGAGGGATCATCGGCGGACTGATCGGTCTCTATACAAAGAAAGCGTATATGGACGAGATGTATCTCGGTCCCGCCCCAAAAAAATCTTACACCAAACTGACCACCACAAACGGCCTGATCGCCGCTGTGTATGATGATAAAACGAACAGGATCGAGACGGTCCATCCGCACATCTTCCAGGCATACGATTCTGCGCATGCGGTCCGGGCATTCGCCTACGGTATCCGTCCGAATATATCAGTGAAGCCGTCGTCGGTCCGGTACGAATCGAATACGCATGTCATCCGCGCTCAGTATGACAAATTCTCCATCGATTATTTCGCACCGTTCACCACCGGGGAGAAGATCCTCTACGCGGTGGTCCGGGGAAATGAAAAAGAAATTGCTCCGGTCACTTTCGAATCACACGCCGGAGCGGGAGAACTTCTCCGCAGAACGGCACAGAGAAAGAATGAACGGTATTTCCTCTTTTCGTTCAACGATTCCCTTCACAGCAATTCCTCCGCGATAGAACAGGCAGCGGCACGGATCACCGCGTCCCGCACTTCACTCGCCGAGGATGAGATCGGATCCATGAAAAAGATCTTCGCATCAGCAGCGCTTCCGAAACAGATGACGAGAAACGAAAGGAACACTGCAGAGCAATCCATCGCAGTCCTGAAAATGTCCCAGGTCGGGGAGAAGGAAATTTTTCCTCTGGCACAAGGACAGATCCTTGCATCCCTCCCTCCCGGCATGTGGAATATCGCCTGGGTGCGGGACGGTTCGTATTCCATCATGGCATTAGCGCGACTGGGATTGTTCAGCGAAGCAAAAAAAGGTTTGGAGTTCATGCTGAAGGCGGAATCGAATCATTACAAACAATACATCCATACGGACGGCAAAGATCACGGCATCGGCATGGAGTACCAGATCTCTGTCTGCCGGTATTTCGGCATCGGGAAAGAGGAATCGGATTTCAATGCCGACGGTCCGAACATCGAGATCGACGGATTCGGATTGTTCCTTACCGCTCTTTCGCAGTATGTCCGCGAAAGCGGCGACACGGCATTTGTCCGTTCATACATTAAGACCATCACGGAACGGATCGCAGAACCGATCCTTCATTCGATCGCGGAGAACGGATTGATCCGCCAGGAGTCCGGTCCATGGGAGCGTCATCTTCCCGGGGAACAGTACGCCTACACCTCCGCAGTCTGCGCTGCCGGACTTCGCGATCTTGCCGAGCTGTGTACACGGATGAATTTCCCTTCCGTTCGATATCATGAAGGAGCTGTCCGGCTGACGAACAGTATCCTCACGCATCTGGTGGATAACGACGGAGCGGTGATGGGAAGGACCGGAGCGGCGAAGACGCACAAAGAATATTATGACGGCGGCACGTTCGAAGTGTTCGCGTCGGGTGTGATTCGCAACAAGGATCTTTTCCTCCGCCACATGAGCGCATATGAAAAAGTTCTCCGCGTTCCGGATGCGAAACGAGGATACATCCGCATCAAGAGTCCGGACTGGTATGAAAGTCAGGAGTGGCTTTTCCTGGATACCCGCATCGCGACGGCGTATACGATGCACGGCGAGAAGAAAAAAGCGAAGCACCTTTTGGACTGGATCACGGCGCAATCCACCTTTAACTTCCATCTGATACCCGAGATGTTCGGTTACGAACACGCGACGTATGAAGGAGCGATCCCGATGGTCGGCTTCGGAGCCGGAACGTATCTTATCGCATTGATGGACTATTACCGTTAACGGAACCGATCCCATGACGATGCCGACCGAAAGAGCGATCCGTGAAGTTTTCCTTGAGATCATTGAGGGGAAGAGCGTTAAGCGTTCACAGCATGAACTGCTGTATCACGGCACCGACTTCACCTCGCTGTTCCGAAAGACATTGGAACAGAAGAACTTCCATCCTGTCACTGTCGGAGAAACAACGATCTCCCCCGGAGAACGGATACCGGCCTTTGTGATCGAGGAAGCGACGGCATATTTCGGCTGGATCTTTTGGGAGAAATTCTCGCAGTTGCGTTTACGGAAATTGTTCGGTACTGTAATTCACAACACAAAGGGGGACTGGCTCATCCAAATCCCGTCCAGTAGCTCCAGAACTATTTACGCCGACACTTCACAGATTTTTGAAATGGATATCGACCGCCCGTTCGAACTATGATCCGGTTCTTTGCTCTTTTTGTATTATTTCCTCTCATTCTTGTTTCACAAACTGAGACCGCACTCCTCTCCTACCATGTGGTTGCTGCGATGAATGACCGTACGCGGGAAGTGTCCGGGACAGTGCACATCTCCACCGTCATAAAGGACCGCACTGTCAATGAATTCACCTTCCTCGTGCCGAAAGAATGGACCGCTGTCTCCATCCTCGATGTGAACAACGACGTGATCGATCGGGACCGTTCACCGTCGGACAGACCGGGCAGGAACCGGATAACGTTCGACCGGAGCGATCTTGAATCTGCCGGAGATACGGCCGCATTCTTCATTACGTTCACTGCGATGTTCGATTCCATCCCGGTCGGGAACATGTTCAGCGCACCAAAGGAGTTCATCCTTCCATACAACAGGAACAATTGCTGGCTTCCGGAATTCGCATCGCCGCCGCCGGAACATGCATCGCTCCGCTTTGCGGCAGCGCCTCAGTTCACCGTCATTTCCTCCGTCCCTTCAGACACAAGCGCCGCGCCGGGAATGCGCACATGGACATTCATCGGACAGAATACGTCATCCCAGAATATCTATTCCGCATTTTCCATCTGCGGCATCACCAATGCAGTGAAACAGACATCCGTATCGCCGGATTCGATGCACAGCATCACGTTCTATTCCTCCGCGCTCCGGTTCAATCAGCAGTATGCCGCGGCAACGGCGGAACAGCTGAGCGCAGCACTTCAATTCTTCCGCACCATCACTCGCCACGGAGTGCAGTCGGTAACATATGTGATCATCGGCAGCACCGCCGCCGGACACGAGGAGATCGACACCGGAGCGTTCGTTCTCCGCAGCAACTCGCCGGCATATACCGTGTTTGATTCGTCGGCGCTGAAGCGGTCGCTGTTCAATCCCTGGATCATCGAACTGGCGCGTCGCTTCTGTCCTCCCGTCACCGATTCCACGGCTCTGTTCGATGACGGACTCTCGGCCTATCTTGCCTCCCGGTTTCTGATCACCCAATTTCCCGGTTCAGCATGGCAGGAACGGTTCGATGCATTGTCCCATGCGCTGACATTCTTCCCCTCGGGAACGCTCGCCGCCGGACACAGCGACAACGCAAATACGAACAGGATCATTTCGTACCGCGGACGATATCTGTTCTTCATGCTGGAGTATCTTTTGGGAAGGGAATCGCTGGACCGCGTGATCACCGGCATCACTTCTCCGGAACGGCAGGATGTGATCACCTTCGAACGGTTCATTGCATCGTGTGAAACAGAGTACGGCATGACGCTCCGATGGTTCTTCGATCAATGGCTGCACAGATCATCCGCTCCGGAGTTCGTTCTGCAGTGGAGAAGTGAAAAGACGGTCCGCGGATTGGCGGTCGTCAAAGCAGTGATCGAACAGCGCGGAACGCTCTTCAGCATGCCGGTTCCGCTCTCCTTCTCCTTCGGCACTAGAGTGATCACCAAACGGGTGATGATGGAACAGCAGAAACAGGAATTCACCTTCACCTTTCCGTCACCGCCAAGCGCCGTGGAGTTCGATCCGCAGCTGAACATCCTGCGGTGGCTGCTGGAACTGCGTATCTCCGCGCATGCCAAGACGGCCCTTCTGTTCCTCTCCGTGAACCGGGACCTCCTGAACGCAGAACGGGAAGCGCTCTACACTCAACAATTGGATCCGACCAATGCCACCGGCAACGCACCGCTGGCTCTCTTTATCATGGGGAATATTTCCGCAGCATCCGAAAACAGGGACCGCGCGAAGGAATACTTCCTTCAATCCTCCTCCGCTTCGTCTTCCGAGGAGACCGAACCGTTCCGTCTGCTCAGTCTTATCCGGACCGGAAATCTGCTGGAGCTGGTGGGGAAAAGCGAAGAGGCGGTAACATATTATCAGCGGGCGCTCACCGAAGGACTGAAGGATCCTCTCGTCAACGCGCAGCCGTTGACCGAGGCGGAACGCTACCTTCGCGAACGATTCGTGAATACAGAACAGCATTGGTATCCGAAGGACTGAACGATGACCATTCAGCTGCCGAAATATTTTTCGCTTCACAGAACCATCAATTCCCACGGATGGTACGGGCTTCCTCCCTTCTCCGCGAATGAAGGATTGACGGAACTGTCGTGCGTCGTCTCGCTCACGCGGACGAAGCACGCGCACGTCCGCATCCGTGAAAAGAATTCCCTGCTGATGATCTCCCTCCTGAATTCCGTCCGCGTCACCAGAACGGAAAAGGAACGGATCAAAAATACCGTCCGCTCCATGCTGCGGGTAGATGAACCGCTGGACCGATTCTACGCACTATGCAAGAAGGAACCGCATCTCCGGTGGGTCCCGAAACTCAGGGCAGGCCGTCTCCTCCGTTCGCAGACATTATTCGAGGATACGGTGAAGATGATGTTCACCACCAACTGCAGCTGGGCGCTGACGAAGATCCAGACGGCGAACCTGACGCAAAAACTCGGTGTCCGTGTTTCGGACGGCGTCTTCTCCTTTCCCCCGCCGGAAGTGATCGCAAAAACAACGGAACGCTGGCTGAGAAAAGAACTCTCCTGCGGTTACCGCGCACCGTATCTGCTGGAATTGTGCAGGAATATTGCCGATAAGAAACTCGATCTGGAATCGCTCCGGCATTCGGCTCTTCCCACAGAAGAGCTGTACTGGAAACTCCGATCCATCAAAGGGATCGGACATTATGCGGCGGGGAATCTGCTGAAGCTGATGGGCCGGTACGATTATCTCGGCATCGATTCATGGGTCCGCACCCGTTTTGCGGAACTTCACCGGAAGAACCGTCCCGTCAAAAAGGACAGTATCATCGAATCACATTACGATCAATACGGACCATGGCGCGGACTTGTCTGCGTTATGGAGGTGACATCAGATTGGCATGAGTGAACAATGATCGTGGACACTTTCAAAGTCTTTAAGACTTGGAAAGTGTTTGTCTCTCTCTTTGCAATTTCTCTCTCGTTTTTTGATATTGTGAATAGAATTTCAAATACCCTTGTCAAGGTTATTTGAATTTTCCACAGAACCTTGACAAGGGTATTCCCAATGCATAGATCGAGCTTACCATGGCTATGAACGTCGCTATCGTCTCTTCAGAATGTGCTCCGTACGCAAAGACCGGCGGATTGGCCGATGTCGTCGGCGCACTTCCGAAATATCTCTCCGCGCTCGATGTGGATGTGAAGGTCTTCATTCCGAAATATGATTCCATCGACGAGAAGAAATTCGGACTGACGTACCTCGACAGCATCGGCGAGATGAAGATCCGTGTCGGCGGATTCCCCCGCTCGGTCTATGTCCACTCCGCACTTCTGCCGAATTCATCGGTGCCGGTCTATTTCATCGACTGCCGGGAGTATTATTACCGTGGAAAGATCTATACTGAAAATTGGGATGAGGATGAACGGTTCATCCTTTTAAACAAAGCTGTGATCGAACTGTGTCAGCGGCTGCAGTGGACGCCGGATGTGTTCCACTGCAACGACTGGCAGACCGGACTGCTGCCGCTCTTCGTGAAGGATAATTACAGCTGGGACCGGATGTTCGATCATTCGGCATTCCTCTATTCCATCCACAACATCGGATATCAGGGACGGTTTTCGTTCGACACACCAGCCAAAGCGGAACTCCGTCCGCAATACGGACCCGGCGGTGCGCTCGATTTTCAGAATTCCTTCTGTATGATGAAGGGGGGGATTCTTTTCTCTGAAGTGATCAACACTGTCAGTGAGACCTATGCAGAAGAGGTGCTGACTACGCAGTACGGTTCGGGAATGGAAGAGATCCTGCGTCTTCGCCGGAACGATTTCGTCGGCGTGCTGAACGGCATCGATACGGAAGAATGGAATCCTGCCATCGATAAACACATCCCGTTCCATTTCACCCCCGAGGATCTGCAGAATAAGAAAAAGAACAAACAGTTCCTGCTGGAGAAGACATCGCTCCGTTATCAGGAGAATATCCCTGTCATCGGCATCATCTCCCGTCTTGTTGCGCAGAAGGGATTCGACCTGATCGCCGACGCCATCAACGATCTGATGCGGATGGAGGCACAATGGGTGATCCTCGGCAGCGGAGAGGAGCGGTTCGAGAGTCTCTTCACCGCAATGAACCGGGCATTGCCGCACAAGTGCTGGACCTATCTCGGATTCAACAACGAACTGGCGCATCTGATCGAAGCGGGAGCGGATATGTTCCTGATGCCCTCCCATTATGAACCGTGCGGATTGAATCAGATGTATTCTCTGAATTACGGAACGGTCCCGCTCGTCCGGAAGACCGGCGGTCTCGCCGACACCGTCCACGACTGGCATGAAGCGCAGCATCTCGGCACGAAGAACGGCAACGGTTTCTCCTTCTACGATGCGACGGGAAGCGCGCTCTCTTCCACGGTGAAACGGGCGATCGATTCATTCCATATCCCGGATGAATGGAACACCATCCAGCAGAACGGAATGCGTATGGACCTTTCGTGGGAACATTCGGCAAAAGAATATGTGAAGCTGTATGAGCGGGCGATCGCTCAACGCAGGAAATAAGGTGAGAATAATTCATTTCTCGCAATGACGCAGAGTCGCAAAGAAGAATATTGAAAACCTTTTGCGCCTTAGCGCCTTTGCGAGAGATTCTACTATTTAGGATGATGAAAAAAAACAGATACGGTTCAACGGATATCGAACTTCCTGTTCTCGGTTTCGGCGCCGGACTCATCGGCAGTCCGGAAATGGATGAGAATTACGCCGGATATTTCGTCAATCAGATCGTCGATCTCGGCATCACCTTCATCGACACGGCTCGCGGGTACGGACTTTCCGAAGAACGGATCGGACGGCATCTTTCATGGCGCAGGAACGACTTCATCCTCTCCACCAAAGTGGGGTACGGCATTCCGGGATTTCAGGATTGGACGTACGACTGCATCATCGCCGGGGTCCATCACGCTCTGCAGCTGATGAGGACCGATCATATTGACATCGTTCATCTTCATTCATGTCCGAAAGAAACATTGGAGCGCGGCGAAGTGATCACTGCGCTGCAAAAAATGGTGAGCGAAGGGAAAGTCCTTGTTGCGGCATATTCCGGAGAGAATGATGCGCTGCAGTTCGCGCTGCAGACCGGGGCGTTCGGCGGACTGATGAGTTCCATCAACATCTTCGATCAGCGGTCGATCGACCGCACCGTTGTGCCGGCATCGAAACAAGGACTCGGCTACATTGCAAAACGGGCTATCGGCAATGCCCCGTGGCTGCATGCGTCGCAGCCGCACGGAAATTACTGTGAAGAATACTGGAAGCGGATGAAAGCGATGAAACTCGATTTCGGCGCTGAGTGGCTGGATACCGCTCTGCGCTTCACCGCATTCCTGCCGGGGATCTCCACATCCATCGTCGGCACAACGAACCTTGACCACATCAAAAAGAATCTTGAAAGCATCAGGAACGGTCCGCTCTCTGCTGACCGTATCGCCGCCATCCGCGCTGCGTTTGCGGAACATGACAACAATTGGGACGGACAGGTCTAATATGGGCTCACTATCACATCTTCTCGAGAACAACCGTCAATGGGCATCGGATCGGATCGCTCAGCAGAAGGACTTCTTCCGGCGGCTTGCCAACATCCAGTCCCCGAAGTATCTTTGGATCGGATGCTCGGACAGCCGTGTTCCGGCGAATGAGATCGTCGCGCTGGATCCCGGCGAACTGTTCGTCCACCGCAACGTTGCCAACGTGGTGGTGCATACGGATCTGAACTGTCTCTCCGTGATCCAATATGCGGTGGAAGTGCTCCATGTGGAGCATATCATCGTGGTGGGACATTACGGATGCGGCGGCGTCCGCGCCGCCATGCAGAACAAACGGCTCGGTTTGATCGACAACTGGCTCCGCCATATCCAGGATGTGAACAATAAATACCGTGACATCATCGAAGCGGCAGGGAGCACGGACAAGCAGGTGGACCGGCTGTGCGAACTGAATGTGATCGAACAGGCGTTGAATGTTGCCGAGACCACCATCATTCAGGATGCGTGGGCGAAAGGACAGTCTTTACAGGTGCACGGGTGGGTGTACGGTTTGCAGGACGGCATCATCCGCGATCTAAAGATCACAATGGATTCGGCGGATGATATGACGGGAATCTATACGCGCGCCATTTCCGGCGTAAAAATATAACATGTGACCGTCAACGCAAATCAAACGATCACGTTCTCAGGAACTCTTCTGCAGGTATCCTATGAATTCAATACAACAATTATCCGAATATGACTTCGCCGCGGCACTCACCGCAGAGACCGTTCGGAAATTTCAGATCATCCATGGCGCGCTGATGGCAGGGGCGACTGTTTTCCTCTCCGTCATTCTGTTGCTTCACAGCACCACCGAACCGTCCGGTGCGGTGGATGCCGAAACCGTCAATGTACTCAGCATGGTGAACGCCTTCTTCGCCTTGTCGGCATTCGGCGCATCGCGCCTCCTCTACAGCCGTTTCTTCTCGGAACAGACCCTCCGCAATGCTGAGGATCCGTTTCGGGCAGCCATCGGCATGATCCATGTCGCGATGCTTGTACGGATGGCAGTCATGGAAGGGGCCGCGTTCTTCGGACTCGTGGTGTGTCTTATTGCAGTAACCGGCGGTATCACACAGTCCGAACCGATCTATTTTCTGAATACCGCTTCTTACGTTCTCTTCATTCTCATCGGTCTGCAGACCTTTCCCACGAAAGATTCTCTCACTGCAATCTTCAGAACTCAGATCCTAAAACAATAATGTGTAGGACACCCTGGCAGGGTGTCCTACAATATTTGAGAAAATATAATTTCCAGGTGCAATGATCATCGAAAAGATCAATATCGCGGAAAAGCTCTCACTCATCACCGAACATTGGCGGCCGAAAGTGGTCGGCGAACTGAACGGACAGGAAGTGAAACTGGTGAAATTCAAGGGGGAATTCCCGTGGCATCATCATGACCGGGAAGATGAATTGTTCCTTTGCATCAAAGGAATGATGAGCATCGAATTCCGAGATAAGAGGGTCGACCTTCATCCCGGCGAATTCGCGATCGTCCCACACGGTATTGAACACCGCACGCTCGCCGAAGAAGAAGCCGAAGTGCTTCTCTTTGAACCGGCGGAGACCAAAAACACCGGAAACGTCACGGACGAACACTTCACGGCTCCGAACGGGATAAAAATCTGAGTCCAAATTTCCTTATCAGATAAAATCCTCTGGTAGAGTACGCCGATTCACAATACTGTGTAATGAGTAATTGTTGAAGATGTTTTTTTTTGCTACATTTTTCCCGTCGAAATGATCGGTGCTGTTCTGCGTAGTTCCTCCGTAACTCTCTACAACACCCTTCTCTCTCCGTTTGAATATTAACCGAATTCTTCCATCATGAAAAATCTTTTTCTCTGCTGCACATTCATCATCACTCTGCTGATCATTGGCTGTACGCCTTCTTCGTTCGTGATCATGCCGGAATATAAAGGGAAACAACTCAGCACTGCATCGCTGGTGATCGCTCCGGTGAAACCGCATATTCTCAACAAGGATGATGTGACGGACGATCTCGGCGATGGGGATCCAGACAGTGTCTTTCAGAAATATTTTGCATCGGCATTCGGCAGGCATCTCGAAACTTCTCCGTCCATCCGGAGGGTGGATTTTGCAACGCATCTCCCTTCCATTACAACAACGAAGCGGACGCTTCCGGTGAACAGAGCGATGAAAATATATCTCAATCTGCCTACGGACGGAACGCGGATCACCTTAGATTCCCTTTCGCCGGAATACGTACTGTTCATCAATGAATTCAACATTTCACGGACCGCAGGTTCCCCCGGAGTGATGATGCCGGGCTTCAACGGCATGCCGGGCGGTTTCACGGGAGGGACTGCCGGCGCTCTCCGTCAGCAGTTCGATTTTGCATTGTGGGATAATCTTAACGGTGCTCTGGTCTCGTACGGTTCCGCAGAGACCAACAGCAGCATAGCATTCTTTAAAATGACGAAAGAGAACTGGAATTCCTGTCTTCGCGATCTCTCAAAGATCGTCATCCGTTCGACACCGTTCTCCGGCCGATCATCATCTTCGAGCGCAGGTGCCTCCGACTCGGATGAATCAACACAGGAATCAGAACAGGAGCATCCGATGCTCTTTAAGATAAAAGCGGGGGGAGAATTTGTCTTCCATCTTAGGGACCAGGATGCCGAGAATCCGAATATCCCCGATCAATATGAGAACCTGAGTGAGCGTCCGTCGATCGCTTATTTTTTTGACGACGGCAGCGGATACCATGGCGATGCCGCGGTCTCTTTCTCGCTGGGTGATGAGACGACCGTGCGTCTGGTCACCGGTATCTCGTATGACCGGACCGTCTCACGGAATCAGTATCACAACAACACGGAAAAATTGTTCGGCGAGGAGCTGACGATGGAGTTCGTGACCCCCTACATCGGTGTGGAATCCCCGCTGGAACTGGAGAATGTATGGCTGTACGGTCATGTCGGGCCGACGTTCCGTTCTATTGAAGGGTCATATGAACAGGGTACCGTCAGCTGGAAGAGCAATTATTCTGCGCCGGAATCTTTCCGATTCTCCTTCGGCGTGGAGCACCAAAATTTTATCGTTGACCGGATGCTGCTCGGCGCGGGGATCAATATCGATATCGGTTCGACCGAGATCATTTCGGTCGAAGCGAGTCAGTCGGGTCAACAGATCCTCACCGGACAGGTGACCGGAAACAGAACGCTGAGCAGCGGAGCCGTCCAGCTGCAGCTCTCAGTCGGATATCACTTTTAATTTGGCGGAATTTTGCCCTTCCCGTTTTCCTTCTTATATTGTCCATCATTTTACCAGAGGGAACAATGCATCGAGAGATCCACCAGTGGCACAGTCCGAGTCTGAACAAGAATATGGAGATCGCTGTCTACGGACACTACGGTCCCGCGCTCCTCATGTTCCCCACCGCCGCAGCGGATTATCTTGAATACGAACGCTTCCAGCTGATCGATGCGATCGCCCCGTTCATCAACGAAGGAAAACTGAAAGCCTTCTCCATCAACAGCATCAACAACGAAAGCTGGATGAACAATTCGATGCTGCCGCATCACAAAGCGATCCGGCATCAGCAGTACAACGATTACGTCGTGAACGAAGTGGTGCCGTTCATTCACGATCACAATAAAGGATTGACGAAGATCGTCACCACCGGCGCATCCCTCGGCGCTCTGCATGCGCTGAACCTCTTCTTCCGGCGGCCGGATATCTTCGCCGGGACCATCGCCATGAGCGGCGACTATAACCTGCAGACCTACACCAAAGGTCATTACGACGAGAATGTCTTCTTCAACTCACCGGAACAGTACCTTCCCGGCATCACCGATCACGAATATCTGGAGCAGATGAGACGGGGCAGGATCATCATTGCAACGGGAGAGGGGAATTTCGAGAATCCTGATGCCTCGCGGCGCCTTTCAGGGATCCTTCACTCGAAATCGATCCCGCACTGGCTGGATATCTGGGGACACGACATGCCGCATGACTGGCCGACGTGGAGGTCGATGCTGCCCTACTTCTTAAGTAAGATGTGAGAACTATGTTCAAGATTAGGTGATTACAAAATTACAAGATTGCAAGATTACAAAATTATAGAAATCAAGGTGTTGGAAGGTTATAACCTTCAAACTTTTTAACTTTTTACTCCACGAAAATACAATTTTGCAGTCTTGTAATCTTTCAATTATTGAATTATCATATTTTTAAGTTAATCATCCCTTCCGTCATCATTACCGCACTTCCGCCAACACGCACACCGGTGATCTCTCCGCCGGACTTGTCCGCTTCGATATAGAGGAGACTTGGTCTTCCCATTTCGAATCCCTGTTCGATATTCCACTTCAGTGTCCCTGTCCGTAACGGATCTTTTGCCGCCAGATAACCGGCAAATGATGCGGCGGCACTTCCCGTTGCAGGATCCTCCGGTATGCCGAGAGGAGGCGCGAACATCCGTGCACGGAAATGGAAATCCTTCTGTTCCGCATCGTCCGTAAAGACGAATACTTCCTTCAGTTTGAGTTTCTCCATCACCGGCTGATTGATCCGGATCCGGCCGAGAGATGCTCTGTCCTTCACTGCCACATAGAGGAACGGAAATCCGACCGAGACGAACTGGATCGGGAACCGCTGATCGATAAGTTCTTCTCTGTTCAGCGTCAGCATCTCCGCCAGCATCTCAGCCGACGGTACCGCATGATCGAACTCCGGTAATTTTGCGGCGGTGAGCTGTGCAAAGTTCGGGATGCCGTTACTCGAACGGATCGTCACCGGCACGGGACCGACCAGTTCCTCAAAGATGATCTTCGTCTCGTCGCCGCTGAGCGGAATCGCTCCGATGGAGGCGAGCGTGATCGCCGTCCCGACCGTGGGATGCCCCGCGAACGGGAGTTCGCTTCCCGGTGTGAATATCCTCACCCGTTTTGTGTGGGACGGGTCCTTCGGAGGATAGACGAACGTCGTCTCCGAAAAATTGAATTCCCGCGTAATGTCCGGGAGCATCGCCTCCGGGATGGAGGTCGCATCGGGAAATACCGCCAGCTGATTCCCGCCAAACGGACGGTCGGTGAAGACATCGCAGGTATAGAATTGTACTTTCATGGATGATCTCTTTCAATAAATCATCCCCGCCGCAAGCCCGCCTATGGCGGGCAAGCAGCGGGGTATTTTCTCCGTCACCCTGAACTTGTTTCAGGGTCTTTGGTTCAGATGCCGAAACAAGTCCCGAAGGGAACACTTTGTGATTCGGCATGACGATTCTTTTACGCCGCCAGCGGCGGAGTATTTACTCATAAGAGAATAAAAATGGGCTGAAGGATTCCGATCAAAACACGATCTCGGTGATCACCGCAAAATGGTCGGACGGAAACCTTCCGTGATAGGAGTCGGTCAGTGTCGCATGGTTCAGCACGGTGATCCCTTCGCTCACAAAGATATGATCGATCGGTTCATCAGCATAGCTGCTGATGTTGAATCCGTTGAATGTGCCGTTCGGACCATGATGCGGCTGCCGGGAGATATTCCTGCTGTCTGCGAATTTCCGGCGCGATGACGCTGCAATGATCGTTTGATACGGTTCTTCTGCGGGACGGGAATTGAAATCACCGGTGATCACCACCGGTTCATTCTTTGTCATTGCATCGACACTTCCTTTGATCAGCCGCGCGCTTTCTTTCCTCGCCGTCACTCCGAGATGGTCCAAATGTGTATTGAAAAGGAAGAAATTCTTTTTGCTCTGCTTGTGTCTGAATTTTCCCCACGTCACCGTCCTGTTGCAGTACGCATCCCATCCGAGCCCGGGCTGCGACGGTGAAGGAGAACACCAGAACGTCGCCGTCTTCAGCGTATCGAATTTTGCTCTCCGGTAAAAGACCGCCATGAATTCACCGGCCTCTTTTCCGTCATCCCTGCCGACACCGAACCAGCCGTAGTCCGGCAGCGATGCTTCAAGATACGCGATCTGATGTCTCTGCGCCTCCTGCAGTCCGACGATATCCGGCGAATGGTAACGGATCATGCTGACAAACATCTCTTTCCGGTGATCCCAGGAATTCAGACTGTCGCTCGCAACATCAAGCCGGATATTATAGGTCATCACACGGACGGAATGATCTCCGTTCACAGGTTGAGCTTCGCCGGTCACAAGTATGGCAAGTACGGCGATGACAAACTTTTTCATTGATTCCGTCCCTTCAATTCTACAAAGTAATCGTGCAGTGTCCGTTGTCCGTAGACCGGTGCGATCCCGTCCCTCACACTCACCGCAGCACCGAATTTCAGCAGTGCATAGATGCGGGGATTGAAGATCCTCATCGGTACGATGGCGGCAGTGAAGAGCCCGGGCGGGACCGATGTGATCGAAGGCCGTCCGCCTGCAACACGGAACGCAAGTTCAACGATCTCCTTCCTCGTGAAGATCTCCGGTCCTCCGGCCTCTATGAGCGTTTCTGTTCCGCGCAGTGCGGCAAGACATGCGCCGGCAACATCCTCCTCGTGGATCGGATTCGTTCTGCTGTTTCCTTCCCCGAATACGATCCCCCGTCCTTTCATCGCCATGGCAAAGATCTCTCCCATAAAATAGAAGAATCCGGTTGGGCGGACGACAGCGTGATCCATTCCGGACCGGATCAGTGACTGTTCAAAAAGATAATGTGCCCGGCTGTATTCAACATCCGTCATCTGCTCCGCCTTCGCGACCGAAACATAGACGAATTTCTTTACACCGGATGCCTTTGCCGTTTCCAGCAGACGTTCGTTTCCGCGGAGATCCACTTCCGTAAATGTCCGGCGGTCCGAAAGATTCTTCAGGTTCATCGATGCACCGGCACACGAAATGATCCCATCCACTGCATCACAGCACCGTTGAAGCGAAGCAGGATCACCGAGATCCGCTTCGAACACTTCATCAACCTGCACGGAGAGCGAATCCCATTTCTTCTTTGAGCGGACGAGTACGCGGACCCGGTACCCTTCGGTCCGTAAACGGCGGACAATCGAACGGCCAAGCATTCCGGATGCACCGGCAACCAGGATCGTGTTCATGGTTTTTTCTCAAAAAAAGTGTTCTTAGGATCGATCGACATTTTTGCGACGATCCTGTGACTGTACAATTCAAACACGGCAACAGCAGAGAAATAGAGGAATCCCGCCGCCATCAGTGACTGCGGCGTATCGAACCACAGACCGGAAGCGTTACCGGAAATCGCCGCAAGATATTCCGGCGTCCAACCGAACGCCGGCAGCGGAAGCATCGTCGTGACAGCGATCGCCATGATGTAGCAAAAGACCCCCCAAGCCCACGACGCTGTCATCACAGCGTACCGGCCCAGCGGATCGGAATCGTCGAACAGCAGGGTGAAGATGCGGTTGAGGATCATCAGCCAGAATGCGATCAGCGGCCAATACTCCCCTTGGTCGGCGGTGAACCCAATGATGAAGAGCGAATAGAACACTCCCAGTCCGATCACCCGAAGGAATTTTTTGAATTTGGAGGTCCCGGCGATGATGGCGAATGCCATGAATGCAGCGGAATGGATGGTCATGAATTCCAGCAGCATGATCATGATAAAATATTTATGCATATCGCTGCCGAGAGCCGTCGGTTCGATCCATGTGGCAAGGAATGCCAGCCCCATGATCAGATCCGGCGAGGCATTCATTCCGGAGCGGACAACAGGAGGAATCGTTATCCCGTTCATGGATTCACCTTTATGACCGAAGTTTTCCCTTTCAGTTCAAAATATCCCACCGCGGTAAAATAGAGGAATCCCCACACCATCATCTTCTCGGGATGATCGATGAAGTCGCCGGACATATTCAGATGGGCAAGATCAGCGGCGGAAACTCCGAGTTCAGGGAAGGGAACAAGAATGGCGATGAAGACCGAAACGAGATAGAAAGCGACGTTCACACCCCACATCTGTTTCACATACTCACTTTCCGTCCCTTGTACCGCTTGTCCCGTCAGTACTCCCAGCATCCGGTTGAACATCAATCCGCTGAATGCAATCACCGGCCACCAGGAACGGAATCCGAATGCGAATCCAAACACAAAGAGCATGTAGAGGAACCCGAGTCCCGCCAGATACAGGATCTTCTTCCCTCTCGGTTCATTCCCGTAGATCACTGCCCCCATAAATCCCGAGGAATGGATGATGATGAATTCAAGGAGCATCACCTGCGAAAGTGATGAGACCATATCGTCGCCGAGAGAGGCCGGATCGATCCATGTCGCGAGGAATGCGAGTCCGAGTACCAGGTCGGGGACGGATGAGAATACATTGGGATATGGAAGCCGGAAATTCATTGATGTCAGTTGCTCAATGATAGTAAAAAAAGAAATTCCAAATAACAACCGGTACGGCCGTCATTTGGAATTTATTACTGGATCAATTCGGACTGAAGAACGGTTACAGCAATTCTTTTAATTTATCATAACCCGTTCTGCTTACCGGAAGCTGCGTTCCGTCTTTCAGAACAGCGGTCCGAGAATCCTTCGCATACAGTTCGATCTTTGCCAGCCGCTCGATGTTGAGGATATAGGAGCGGTGGATGCGGACGAACCGGCGGGGATCGAGCAACGCTTCGAGATCCGACATCCGCTGCATCTTCAGGTGGGACTTCCCTTCGGAACGGACGGAGATATAATCATCCTGCGCTTCCACATAATCCACTTTTTCCGCAGGGATCACCAGCACTTTGCTCCCCTCTTTGATCAGCACCCGTTCGGCGAACTGACCGGCAGGACGCGCATCGTTCGCCACTTCTTTTTCAACAGCCGGGACATGCCGTGCAATGCGGTCAGCAGCATGCATCAGCGCCTGATCGAAGCGTTCCTTATTGTACGGTTTCAGAAGATAATCCGCCGCGTGGACCTCGAACGCTTTCAGCGCATACTGATCGAACGCGGTCACAAAGATCACCGCCGGGGGCTGCTCCAGCAGTTCCAGCACTTCGAAACCGCTCAGTTTCGGCATTTGGATGTCCAAAAACATCAGGTCCGGTTTCAGTTCCGTCACCGCTTTCACTGCTTCAAAACCGTTCGCGCATTCCGCAACGATCTCAACCGACGGATGAGCGGAAAGATATTCACGGACAAGACCCCGTGCCAGTTCTTCGTCATCCACGATGACCGCTTTGATCGCTGTTCTCATATTGTCTCTTTGATCGGTAAAAAAACAATGACGGAATATCTCCCGGCGGCAGCGGAACTCTGCACTCCGCTGTTGCTGCCGTAGATGGTCTGCAGACGCTTCCGGACGATCTCCTGTCCCATCCCCGCCCCTTTTGTCATCGGTGTCTCCTCCTCTACCGGATTCTCCACCGTAATGAAGAGACGCTCATTCTTTCTCTGGGAGGCGATGGTGACCGTACCGCCGTTGAGACTGTTGGAGATACCGTGTTTGACCGCATTCTCCAGCAGCGGCTGCAGGATCAGCGGCGGAATCTGAACGGAAAGCGTGTCGGGCTCAAGATGCTGTTCAACACTCAGCCGTTTCCCGAACCGGATCTTCTCGATCTCCAGATAATCCTCCAGCAGCGAGAGTTCTTCCTTCAGCGTGATGGTCTCCTTCGCTCCGTACGACAGACTCTTTCGGAAAAAATCGGCAAGGGTGGTGGTCATCTTCCGCGCCAGTTCCGCGTTCGTCGCGGTGAGTGCGCTGATGGAATTGAGACAGTTGAAGAGGAAGTGCGGATCAATCTGCATCCGAAGCGCTTTCAGTTCCGCATTCTGTGCAAGGATCCTCGCTTCGTACGCATCATGTTCCGATTCTTTGGTCCGTTCGAACGCCGCGATCAGGTAACTGACGGAGAGTGAACCGAGGAAAAGCGGCGCACCGGTGATGCAGATGATCATCAGGGATTGGAACAGCGGAAGAGGCGAGAGCGAAATACCGAAGCTTTGTTCTATGACGGATATCAAACCCCATCCGATCACCGTCCACAGCACGCTTACAGTGATGACGGCAGCAGATGCGGTGAGGAATAATTTCCAGATCGGGGTCTTTTCGAGAGGGAACGCTTTGCAGAGATACCACGCGGAAAGATTCACCTCGCCGTAGAGCAGCATCATCGGCAGTGCGAATCCGATCGAAAAGAGCGGATGGAGCGTGTTGAAAGCGGACATGATGTATCCGCACAGGACGCCGAAGACAGCCCAGAGGATGAGGTAGATGGTCAGTTTTCGTCTGTCGGAAAGGATCGGATGCATGCGTTGCCGGACACGGCGATATCTGTCATGAAAAACAGTGCCGCAGATTTCACAGAGAACATGAATGACGTTCTCCGCGTCTTCTGCGGCGAACAAGAATGCGATTGCTTAGTTCTTTATTTCCACACCGCCCATGATGATACTGCCGGTGATGATGACGCGTTTCGGCGTCCCCTCTTTCGGCGTATAGGTCCGGTCCTCCACTCCACCCATGATCGGCGTTGCTTCCACCACCACCGCCCAGCCGAGCGGAACCCGGATCTCGATCCCTCCCATGATGATGTTCACATCGATGCTGGCTTCACTCCCTTTCATGTCCGCTTCGCGAAGATCGATCTCGCAGCCACCCATGATCGTGCTGATCTCTCCGCCGCGGAATTCTTTGGAGGTGATGATCCGTTTTACGCCGCTCATGAAGGCCATGTTCTTGACGTAGGAGTCGGAATCGACCGCCGTGTCTGTCATCGGTTCTGCGTTGAGGCTCTTCTTCCTCCGCCACGAACCACGGAGGAAATTCACGCCGATGATGATGAGAATGACGGGCCACCAGTCGTGGATCCGGAAGTTGATGAAGTCCAGACGGTCGAGCAGCATCAGCGAACCGACCGATGTAATGATCCACCCGAACATTTGACCGGAACCGTTGCGCGACTGTGCGATCTTCGAGATACCGAACACCACCAGGATCGCCGGCCAGTACCGCATGATCTCCCCTGCATAGAGGATGTCGAAATTGTCGAGCATGAAGATCACACCGACGGCGATGATCATCAGACCCATGATGAATTGCGGCGACAGCACTGAATTTTTATTGTTTTCCATGATCAACTCCCCCTTAACAGGTACTGCGTGAATCTTTTGTGAATGAATCCCAGACCAAACTTACGCCCCATGCAATGAGGATGGCGGGCCAGGTCTCGCTGAAGCTCAGACCGTACACATGGTTGACCGAGACATACAACCACACACCGAGGAAGATCCACCAGATGCCGTTTCCCATGTGACGCACCGACGGAGCATCGGCAAGTTTTCCGATGCCGATGAAGACGAAGATCATCGGCCATAACTGCCAGATGGAGTCGATGCCGAGATCGTATATGTAAAAGATATCAAGCTGATGGAGCAGCAGCAGCAGACCGAACAGGATCATCAATCCTCCGACGATCATGTCTGATGCACTGTACCGTTTATTGAGTGTCTGTGTCATTCCGTCTTTCCTTTCTGTTCATTGAACAATCGTGTATGAACATACCGGAAAATCCCTGAAAAGTTCCCCCTTTTTCGGTGAACGGCGGTTCCGTATCGGTGAACTCAGAGCGTTTTCAGCCCGTTGAGGCAGCGCGGATCGGTCCGTTTCATGGCTGCCTCAAATCGGAGCCGATTCCTCTCCGGCACGCCGGTGAAGGGATGCCAGAGATGATACTGCACAGCGAGATTGCGGAGCGATTTTCCTGTGATGCCGGCAAGATTCAGCCGATAGAAAAGATCGGTATCTTCGCCGAAACCGGGACCGTCATACAATTCGTCAAATCCGTTGACGGCCTCAAGAGATTCTTTTGCAGTGGAAAAATTACAGCCGAGGATCCCGGTCGATTTTTCAGCGAATGAGCGGAGGAAAGGATTCGTGATGCGTATGCCGTGTTCAAGCCGAACAGATCTGCCGGCAAGTGCATCGGCCAGATCAGCAAGACGATATCTTTCGTATTCGCCGGATGCGATCTTCTCATTTGTCAGCGCATCAGCCCACCGCTTGCCGTGCTCCACTCGTCGGCCGAGCAAAACTTTCCCCCGTTCGCGGTGCTCAGAATGGTCCTGAACAAAATGCCGGGAAGGGATACAGTCGCCGTCGATGAAGATCAGATAATCCGCAGCCGCTTCCGAAACTGCATAATTGAGCATCGTATTCTTCCGCCATCCCTTGTCCGCATGCCACAGATGACGGATGCGGTACGGCATGGTCTGTTTCGCTTTGTTCACCGTATCAGCAACGGCACGGCCGGAGCCGTCATCCGCAACGATCACTTCGAAATGCGGGTACGACTGCCGCGCAAGCGCAGTGAAAATGAACTGCAGCGCGCGCGGATTATTATAGACGGCAATGACGAGCGTGATCGTCGGTTTCATCGGTATTCACTCAGGTCCACAATACGCGTTGCGATCGTTTCGACGAAAGCCCTGTCATGTTCCGTGAAGAGCATCGTCGGCTGTGCGGCGAGGATCACCGCTTCGATCTGTTCCTTGGATTCGATGTCAATATAATTCACCGGCTCATCCCAAACAAGGAAATCATTCGGAGCGAGGAATGAACGGCAGAGATCGATCTTCTTCCTCTCGCCGAAACTGAACGTCTCCAGCGGACGCTCAAAGATCTCCCCGCTGATAGTGAATGTTCCCATGACGGTCCGGAACTGCGTCTCATCGATCCCTTCACTCCTGAGGATGTCACGAAGGAGACCGGAATTCCATTTCGGAATTTGATATGCATGGACCGGCGAATCAGCCGCAAGACGGAAATGTCCGCACGACAGCGGAAGCTCCTTCCGCACAACGCGAAGGAGCGTGCTCTTGCCGCATCCGTTCGGACCGATCACGGCCACACGCTCATGCCTCCGCACGGTGAGGGTACAGTGTTTGAACAACACTGTTCCTCCGAACTGCATTCCGGCATCCTCGAGGGAAAGAACGATCTTCGATGAATTGTCCGAGTGATGGATCGTCAGAGGCCGGACCGTTTCCCGGTTCTTCAGCAGCGACCGTTTCGATTCGATCCGCTGTTCGACCCTCCGTTCGATGGAGAGAGCACGCTTCATCAACTTTGCCGCCTTTCGACTGACGAATCCGCTGTCCGCTGCAGAGTTCTTTTCCTTCTCCTTTCGGTCCGACCAGACCCTCCTCTGCTGTGCGGCCCGTTCCAACGATGAGATCTCTTTTTCGAGATTCTCTTTCCGGGAGGATTCGCTCTCCTCCTCCAACGCGAGTTGTTCACGCCAGCGGGAATAATTTCCCTGAAAGAGACGAACATCGTTCTTGTTGATCGCAAGAACGTGGTCACAGCATGCATCCAAAAAATTCCGGTCGTGCGAGACAACAATGAATCCTTTCTTTCCGGAAAGATACTGCGCCAGAAGTTCACGGCCGTTGATATCAAGATGGTTCGTCGGTTCATCCAACAGCGGGAATGCATCCAGCTGAAGGAACAGTGCCGCGATGTTCGCGCGGGTCTGCTCCCCTCCGCTGAGTATATTGAACGGCTGGGACAGCATCTGCTCCGATATTCCGAGTTCCGCGCATTCTTTTCGGATCAACGCATCGATCGTGAATCCCCGGTGAAGCGAGTATACATCGAAGAGCTCCTGATACCGCAGAAGGGAGCCTTCGTCACCGGATGAGAGCAATGCATCCATGCTCCGTTCCCATTCATCGAATGGAGCGATCTGCCGTTTGATCACGCTCAATGCCGGTTGGTTGTTCGCGGAATGGTGTTCCTGAAACAATACGGCGCGGAGGGTTCCGTCGATCGTTCCGGTGTTCGGCTGCAGCGATCCGCTCATCAGTTGCAAGAGGGTCGATTTCCCCCGCCCGTTCCTGCCGACGACTGCAGTCTTCCATTCATCGTGAAGCATGAATGACAGGTTCTTAAAAAGCAGTTCCGTAGATCCGGTATGTTGAAATGAAATATCGTTGAATGTAATCGTATGCATACACTTCCTCCAATGGATATGTCGATCCCGCGCAGTGACTGCAACCAACAGCAATGCCACGGCGGAATGAAAAAGGATAAAAATAATTGGGATCGGACGAACGAAGAAGAGAATGGAATTTACGGAAGGAGTTCTATGCTTCGTTCGTGTTAGGAGGAGATTTTCATTGTGATAGATTTGAATGAAAGAACGGTCTTCTTACCGAAGAGCCGATACAAACATACGGAATTCTGAGATATTCTCAAAAAATTTTTATCTAAGAACCGTGAAGAATGACCTTAAAGTATACGCTGGAAGAGCCTTAACGCATTCTATGTTTTCTGCTGTTTCTTCTTGGCAGCGGGGAACAGGATATTGTTCAGAATGATGCGGTATCCGGGACTGTTCTTGTGGAGATTCAGATCGGTGGGCGGATCACCGACGGCGTGCTGGTAATCTTCCGGATCGTGGCCTCCGTAGAAGGTGAAAGTTCCCCGTCCGTAATTGCCGTGGATGTAGCGGACCTCGTCGCTCCCTTCCCGCTCGCCGAGGATCGTTACGCTCGGTTTGATGAGGGACCGTTTGAACATGGTGGTCTGTCCCATGAATCCTTTCAGGATATTCACATGATTCTGCGTGAGCATGGTCGGCACCGGATCATATTTCGCGGAGAATTCGAACAGCGTGAAGTAATCGGCGTTCGGATCGCGGAGTGGAACGGGGTCGCTCTGGGGATTGTCGATATCCGAAAACTCATACCGGAACGGATTCATCTCGAGCGTGAAGTTCTGAAAGGCGAAGGAACGTGAAAAATCGAGCTTCTGCTGCGCATTCTTGTCCGCCGGATCGCCGTCGAACATCGTTTCAGCGATATCAACATTCTCCGTCGCCAGCGCGATGTCGTAACTGTCCGTTGCCGCACACATCGCGAACATGAATCCGCCGCCGGCGACATAATCCCGGATCGCGCGCGCGACCGCCTTCTTCTCTTCGGAGACTTTCTTGTATCCGAGTTCGCGGGAGATCTTTTCGTAACTGAGCTGCTGTTCGATGTACCACGGGGAGTTGCGGTGGGACGCGTAGAATTTTCCGTACTGTCCGGTAAAATCCTCGTGATGCAGATGGAGCCAATCGTATTCGGAGAGTTTTCCTTTCAGTACTTCCGGGTCCCACAGTTTCGTGTACGGGATCTCGGCGTATTCCAATGCAAGCGTGACGGCATCGTCCCACGGTTTGAATCCGGGCGGGACGTACACGGCGACCTTCGGCGCTTTTTCCAGCCGGACGACATCCATGTTATTGTCCTCGCCGGCGATCTCGCCGAGGATCTGTGCCGCGGAAGCACCGCTGATCTGTTCGAAGATAACGCCGCGGATGCGGCATTCGTTCGCCACACCGGCCACATTATCGATCATGAACGAACCGCCGCGGTAGTTCAGCAGCCAGTCGATCTCGATCCCCTTCTCGAGTGTCCAGAAAGCGATTCCGTATGCTTTCAGATGATTCGTCTGCTTCAAGTCCATCGGGATGAGGATCTTCTGCTGCGCGACGAGCGTAGAGAGACCGAACATCAGCACCATTGTCAGACGGAACACATTCATCAACAGAGATCGAGAACGTCGGTCGTTCCCTGTCCCGAAACGCCCGGCATGAAACGGTCTCTTCAGCATGTCCGATACCTCTTTACTATCCATGGTACCATCGGTATACGTTATAGTTCGGCAGATAATCATTCTGTCATCAACGTACGAACTTTACGTTTCATCCTCAACTACTTTCCCATCAGCAGCGTGTTCATGCCCCTGCCTGATGATGGAGAAGAGAACGGTCAGACAGCGGCAAGTTTCAAACCGCTCTTTGCCATGATCGGTCTGAACTCTTCGGCGGTCTTCTTGGTGATGTATCCGTGCTTCACGGCAAAGCTGTAGAGCTTCTCCTGCATCGCTTTGCGAGCGCGGTGAAGGCGCGACCGGACCGTTCCGAGCGGTATCTCAAGGATCTCGGAGATCTCTTCGTAGGTCATTTCTTCAAGATCCGAAAGAATGATGATCGTCCGGAATTCCTCGTTCAATGATTCCATCGCACGGACCACATCGTCACCGAGAAGGTGATCGTACATATCGCGGCGCATATCCGTGGCCGGAGCGGAATCCGATTTGATCAGATCGACAAATTCCTCCACCTCGCTGTACTCCACCTGTTCGGGGGTACGGCTGTTTTTCCGGTAATTGTTGATGAAGGAATTCTTCAGGATGCGGAACAGCCATGCTTTGGCGTTCGTACCGTCCTCATATTTGTCAATGAACCGGTATGCCTTCAAATAGGTATCCTGAATGAGGTCCTTGGCATCGTCCTGATTATTCGTCAGCCGGAGTGCATAGTTATAGAGAAGATTCATGTGCGGAATCATCTGCTGATGGTACAATGTGTCGAGGTGTGACTGTTGTGACCTGTTCATAGTGCCGCCTTTCGTTGAGTGAGGGTATATTGATTGCTTCTATATATCTCAACGAAGTGGAGTTCCCCAAAATAGAAAACCGCTTAAAATGACGAATTTTAAGCGGTCTTATGCATGAGATGCACGATATGAACGATTTTTCGGGAAATCGGACTTTTACACTTTTTCGGCTCCGAATTCCGAATAGAGTTTCTTCACCAGCGGATGGTCATCCATATTCTTCGCCGGCTGAGGCGGCGGGATCGGCGCAGAGACGAACGACGATGCCGATGAGGCTGAATTGGACGATGGAGCAGGACTCTGTTCCGGCGGCGGGCTGTGATGTGCCGTCCGGGCCTGCTGTTGAGGTAAACCCTCAACCTTTAAAATTGGTTCAATCCGCAACCGGGAATTGAGGATGGAATTGACCGTATCGGCAAGGACCTCTTTGTTGCGGAACAGTGTTCCGCGGTGGAAATCGTCACCGCAGGCGATCTGCAGTGTGCCGTTGGAGACTTCGAACGGCGATGTTTCACCGAGGATCGTGCCGACGGAGATCTTCTTCTTCCTCATGGCATCAACGATGGCTGTCCACTGCTGCTGAACATCCGCCATCGTCACATTCACCGGTGCTGTCACAACGGCGGCCTCCTTCGGCTGATCATCCTCTGTTTTCTTCAAGGCGGAACTTAACGTATATCGCGGCTGTGAATCCTGCACGGAGAATTTCGGACGGGGAGCTTCACTGATCTTCGGCACCGGCCGCGGAGCCGGCGGTACCGTCACAGTACGTGGTGCAGGGCGGACAGTCTCCTCTTCTGCCGGATATTCCGGAGGAGGTTCGGGGAGTTCGTCGTACTGTTCCGTTTTTTGAGGAATTACGGGAGCTGCCGGTCTCTGAAAAGCGGCATTAGGTTCGGACTGAAGTTTTTTTTTCAGGTCATCGATCTGATTCAGAAGGTCGTCGATCTTGACGGAGGAATCCATCTTCGTCAACTGCACCATCATCACTTCGAGTTTGAATCTCGGCTGGGAACTGAACTTCACGGTGTTCTCCGTCTCCGATGTCACTTTGAGAATGCGGAGAATGTCCTGAAGGGACAGTGTCGCGACATCGGCTGCGTAGCGTTTGCGATGTACTTCAGATTCTTCAATGAGAGTGGTGCTGTTGGTGGTCTTCGCAATGAGCATGTTGCGGAAATGTTCTGTCAGCCCGGAGACGAATTCTTTGATATCGAATCCGCTGTTGACGACGTCCTTCACCAGGTCCAATGCAGCTTTGGTATCCTTCGCGCGCAGGATATCCGAGACACGGAAATAGAGTTCCTGATCCACGATATTCAGCGCATCGCCGACCTGTTTCGCCGTGATCGATGTTCCGCAGAATGAGACGACCTGATCGAAGATGCTCTGTGCATCACGCATCGAGCCGTCCCCTTTTTTGGAGATGATCAGGAGCGAATCATCGTCGATGGAGATCTTCTCCTCGCCGGCGATGAATTTCAGACGGCCGACGATCTCTTCGAGACCGATGCGCCGGAAATCGTACCGCTGGCAGCGGGAAAGGATCGTGGCAGGGACCTTATGCAGTTCCGTGGTGGCAAAGATGAACAGGACGTGCGGCGGCGGTTCTTCCAGTGTTTTTAGAAGCGCGTTGAATGCCTCTTTGGTGAGCATGTGCACTTCGTCGATGATGTACACTTTCTTCTTCCCGCGCGTCGGTGCATATCGTACCGATTCGCGCAGGTTGCGGATCTCATCCACACCGCGGTTCGACGCACCGTCGATCTCGATCACATCCAGCGAGCGACCGTCGATGATCTCCCTGCAGACCTCGCACTCATTGCACGGCTCAAAATTCTTCGGCGTCAGACAGTTCACGGCACGCGCAAGGATGCGGGCGGTGGTCGTTTTGCCGCATCCCCGCGTTCCGCTGAAGATGAACGCATGGGCAAGACGGTTCTGCTCCAGGGCATTCCGCAATGTATCGGAGACGTGCGTCTGTCCGATCACATCATCGAACACCATCGGGCGCCATTTACGTGCAGTTACTTGATAGCTCATCGTGACTCAAAATAAGGAAATCAGTGAATACGAAACAATGGATTTTGAATCTATAGTCTTCGGACCGCCTGGAAGGCGGCCCTACATTTACTTTGTGCCTTTGTGTGAGATATTGTTATTCTCCGTGTTCTATTTCTTAGCGAACACGAACGGGATCGCTTCTTCGATCGTCGCGACCGGAATGATCTTCAATCCCTCTTTGACACTGGTCTGGATCTCGGTCAGATCCTTCAGATTCTCCTTTGGAATAAGCACGGTTTTGATCCCGGCCCGCTTTGCAGCCAGCAGCTTCTCATTCAGTCCGCCGATCGGCAGGACCTCGCCGCGGAGCGTGATCTCGCCGGTCATCGCCACATCTGCGCGTGCCGGACGTCCGCTGATCGCGGAGATCATCGCCATTGTCATCGTAATGCCCGCCGACGGCCCATCCTTGGGAATGGCCCCTTCGGGAAGATGGATATGGATCTCGTGCTTCCTGAAGAATTCCGGTTTCAGTTTCAGTTTTTTCGCATTCGAACGGATAAAACTCAGCGCTGCCTGCGCTGATTCCTTCATCACATCTCCCAGCTGACCGGTCAATGTCAGTTTCCCCGCTCCGTTCATCAATGTGACATCCACATGCAGGATATCGCCGCCGACGCTCGTCCACGCCAGTCCGGTCACCGAACCGACCTGCGATTTTTTATCCGCCTCTTTGTTGCGGAACTTCGGTACTCCGAGATACTCTTCCACTTTCTTCTCGTCCACCGAGATCAAGAGTCTTTTTTTCTTGCCGGCTTTCTGGCTGACGAGGACGGTCTCCTTCGCCGCTTTGCGGCAGATAGAGGCGATCTCCCGTTCCAGATTGCGGACGCCGCTTTCGCGGGTATATTCGGTGATCACTTTCTGGATCGCTCCGTCCGTGATATCGATATTCTTCTTCAGCAGTCCATGCTCCTCCAGCTGACGGGGAACGATGTGACGCTTGGCGATCTCCTTCTTCTCGAAATCGAGATAGCTGGAGAGTTCGATCACTTCCATCCTGTCCAGCAGCGGCAGCGGAATCTGATACCGCACATTCGCCGTGGTGATAAACATGACCTTGGAGAGATCGTAATCCACTTCGAGATAATGATCGTTGAACGTGGTGTTCTGCTGCGGATCGAGCACTTCCAGCAGTGCGCTGGACGGGTCGCCGCGGAAATCCATGCTCATCTTGTCCACTTCATCCATCAGAATGACCGGATTGACGACACCGGCACGTTTCATGGACTGAATAATTTTTCCCGGCATCGAACCGATATACGTTCTGCGGTGACCGCGGATCTCCGCCTCATCGCGCACACCGCCGAGCGACATGCGGACGAATTTCCGTCCTAACGCCCGTGCGATCGATTTTGCGAGCGAGGTCTTTCCCACGCCGGGAGGACCGACGAGACAGAGGATCTGTCCTTTCATCTCTTTCACAAGATTCAGCACGGCGATATGTTCCAGAATACGGTCCTTCGGTTTTTCCAGTCCGTAATGATCCTCATCCAGGATCTTCTTCACATGTTCGATCTCAAGGTCATCCTTCGTTTTCTTCGTCCAGGGAAGACTGACCATCCAATCCAGATAATTGCGGATGACGCCGAACTCCGGTGACATGGACGGGGTCTTCTTCAGTTTGTTGAATTCCTCCATCGCCTTATCGTAGGCATCCTTCCCCATTCCGGATTTCTCGATATCCTCCTTCAGTTTCGCGAGTTCCGGAGTTCCCTCCTCTTCCCCCAGTTCATCCTGCAGGATCTTGATCTGTTCCTGGATGAAGTATTTCCGCTGCGTCTTCTGGATGTTCTCGTGCACCTTCGTGTCGATCTCCCGTTCGATCTTCAGGATAGAGATCTCGGAATTGAGGATACGGATCACTTCCAGATACTGTTCCTTCAGCACGTTCAGTTTCAGGATCTTCTGTTTCACTTCCACGGTCTGCAGGATATTCGCAGCGATATAATAGAGACGTCGCTGAACATCCTTGATGTTCTCGAACGCTGCGAGTGCTTCGGGCGGGATGTTCCTGTTCGCACGGACATACTCGGAGAACAATGATGATGCGTGACGAACGATCGCATCCATCTCCGTCGATTTATCGTCGGACTGGAATGTTGTGGAGATCTCCGCCATCATGAATTTATCGTTCGGAAGGAATTCTTTGATCTGTCCCTGCACCGTACCGTCCACAAGGATCTTCATCAGATTATTCGGCAGTTTCAGGATCTGCACGATCTTTGCGACGGTCCCTTCACTGTAGATGTCGTCCTTCCCCGGTTCCTCCACGGTCGGATCCTTCTGCGAAACAAGGAAGATGAACTTATTGTTCTCCAGCGCATGGTTCGCGGCGCGGAGCGATGACTCCCTGCCGACCAGCACCGGGAAGATCATGTACGGGAAAATGACCACATCGCGCAGCGGCAGCACCGGCAGCGTATGCGGAATGGAATCCAGTGTTTCGACGGTCTCGTCTGTTTTAATGATAATTTCTTCAGCCATAATTCAATGTCACTCAATTGGGATAAAAAAGCCTGCCTGACGGCAGGTCCGAAGGACTCCTTAGAAGCAGGCATGCGGACGGAGCCGCTTTTTATGAACGAATTTATCAAAGATACTCAGATTTTTATGGTGAAGCAAACAGGCCGTTTTTAATCAAATAAGCAAGATTTCACCACTGAGAACACGGAGGGCACGGAGAATTTTTGTTACGCAGAATGTGACCGTCACTTTCAAAGTGACGGTCACATTCTCGAAAATTACTGCGGAAGTCTGTGCTTGGTGGAATGGTACAGATACGATCCGGTCAGCGCTCCCGCCAGCGTGAAGAGTGCCGGGTATTCGCCTGCACCGATCTGCGCAAAGATCGGTCCGGGGCACGCGCCGGTGATCGCCCAACCGAAACCGAACATCACTCCGCCGATGATGAAGCCCTTGTGGAATTTCTTCCCTTCCATCTGCAGTTCTTCGCCGTTGAGCGCTTTCAGTTTCAGCGCTTTGATGATCTGCACGGAGACCGCGCCGACGACAACAGCGGAGCCGATGATGAGATACATGTGCAGCTCGTTGAACCGGAACATATCCTGAATGCGGAACCAGCTGATCACCTCTGCTTTCGTGAGAACGATGCCGAACAGGATTCCAAAAATGATATAGGTCAGATTTTTCATCGCTCTCCCTTAAAATATTGATGTTATGAATGTGTAGAGGAGTCCGCCGGCAAAGAACGAGAGCGTCGCTTTCAGACTGGCCGAGGAGAGGATGGAGAGACCGAAGATCGAGTGACCCGATGTGCATCCGTTCGCATACCGCGTCCCGAATCCGACAAGCAGACCGCCGGCAAAGAGCGTCGCATACCCGGGAACGGTGTAATAGTGTTCCGGAAGGAAATGGAGCGGCGATGACGAGAGGAATCTCGCGACAATGAACGCACCGATGCCGATGCCGATCACAAAGAAGATCTTCCAGCTGTTCTCCTTCTCCTTGAAATTGAACATTGCCTTCTTCGCTGCCGGCGCAGCCATCATGCACATATGATCGAAAGCGGAAGAGATCCCGAGCATCTTATTGCTGATGATCAGCACGGCAGGGACAAAGAGGCCGATGAGCGGTCCGGCGATATACCAGTTCCATGATTCAAAAAACCAGTTCATGTTGTAGCCTTTCAGTAGGTGTGAAAATTCCATCACAAACGCACGGTGTCACAGAATGCAAAGAGGGATAAAATAAAAAAGTCTTTCGTTTCCGAAAGACTTGTCAAAAGCAAAAACAACACAATGATCAGTCCTTCAGCATAAACGGAATACCGGTAGACAACACTGCATTGTATGGACGGTCGTTGATTTCATTGAATGTAATATACGAATTCGCTGTTCTGATGCAACTGTGAAGTTTCCGGAACCATTCTGCCGGGGACCACAATATTCCTATGGCTCATCGGTCTTTTCCAAAACGGAATATCTCCACGCAAAGTACACAAAGAGAAAACTTGTCAGTCCGACAATAATGATCCAAAAGAGAGCCAATCCATTGATGCCGAAACTCCGATAGACCTGATCCGAGAAAGCGATGATCAGCAGAAAGGCGGCAAGAAAAAGGATCAGTGAATTCCTGAAGACCGATTGGAAGCGTATATTGCGCAGCAGGACGCCGCAGTGCTGACAGCGCAGATAGCCTTCAAAGGACCGAACGATCGAGACATCCTGCAGGGAGAAAGAAGTTCGAAGGATGGATGATGCGGGCCGATGACATGCAGGACAGATCATGACTTTACTCAAAGCTGCAAAAAAAGGAATGTAACAGCATCAGCTACTGCGGGGAGGGATGTTCAACCGTCCCCGCAGTGCCGAGGGATGGAGATCATTTCGACTGCAGTGCCTTCCGGGCTTTGGCTTTCTCTTCTTTCGTGAATTTGGAATAGCCGAGCATCTGCTGTGCAAGATCGAGCGGATATGTGATCTTTACATCGGTGATATTTCCTTTGGAATCCTTCACCGCTTCCAGTTGCGGCATGACAAATCCGACATAGACCGCTCGATCGAGCTTTTCCATCCTCGTCAGCACTTCGTCGCGAAGCTGCGTGTCGATCTTAAAACCGTACGTATCGATGAGTTGTTTCGCCGCGGCACGATCTCCGGTGGATTTGATCCGCTGGATCTCGGCGAGCAGTGTTCCCACGCCGGCGCGCATCTTCTCATAACTCGTCACACGGAAGAATGTCTTCCCGTCCCGCGTTCCGCGTTCGATGCAGTCCGCATTCTTCCAGAGCCAGTGGACGATCAATTGACGGTTCTTCATGTGATCCTCTTCCAGCTGATCATGTCCTTTCGGCACACGCTGCAGCTGCACCATTCCTGCATTCCGCACTTCTTTATCGTACATCGCTTTCACCGTCTCCATCGTATTCTCCACCAGACCGATCTCATTCAGCTTCGGGTCCCAGATATGATAGAGCGCCACGAGATCGGCGCGCGCTTCCTCCAGCGTTGAATAATAGCCGGGAAGCGCTGCCTGGGGATCGACCTTCAGGTCCGGGGAGACCTTTCCGGAGGCGTGTCCGAGCACTTCGTGGAGAGCGGTGTGCATGTTATCCGCCAGCGCTGCATATTTTTCCGCGCGTTCCACTTCCTGCATGTCGTACGCAAATTCCTTCAGGATGTCCTTGCCGCCGGTCTTTTCATATGCATCCACAATATTGAACAGTGTCACCGATTTGCTGCCGTATTGTTCGCGCACATCCTGTTCGTTCGGAAGATTGATGCCGATGGCGCTGACAGGACCGGCATCACCGGTCTCGACCACCACATTGATGACGGTGTATTTCAGCGGCTTCACATCGCTCTTCTTGAAACTGGAATCCCACGGCATCCGGTCCTCAAAATACTGTGCGTTCGTGCCGACCTTCTGGAAGAGTTCCGTCAGTTCAGGATTCGCAAAATTCACGACCGATTCGAATTGTCCTTTTGCACCGCGGGCATCCAGATAGACTTCGATGAATCCGTGGATCATATCCACCTGCGACTCCGTCTCCTTCACCCAGCCGATATTGTACTCGCGCCAATCCTTCAGATCCCCGGTCCGGTAGAACTTGATGAGCTTATCGAGATTCTCCGCCTGACGGGGATTGGAGGCGAATGCTTTTGCCTTCTCCAGATACCCGATCGCCACCTGAAGATCCTCGGCATACATCCCTGCGGGAATGGAGCCGCCGAGATGTATGTCGCCGGTGCGGTAGACTTTCTCTACCAGCTGTCCGTTCTCTTTCACCACTTTGGAATTGAGCGGATTCTTCTCATTCCCGGCTTTGGCCCATGCCTCCACTTCGGCGAAGTTTGTCCCTTCATAATTATTGTTCGCACTGGATGCGATCATATCCTCGCCGGGGGTCTTGTTCGTCTGCACCGGCTCGAAAGTATTGTCGAACATCGGTTTGCGCAGACGTTCGAGGAGGGATTCAATCGTCTCGCCGTTCTTCAGCGGGATGACGGCACCGTTCTTCACCGATGTCTTTACGGCGGCGAGGAACTCATTGAATGAGAAGAGAGGGATGAATTTCCGAGACGTGATATTGTCATACTGTGAATTGTTCACCCAGAACAATTTTGTGTAGAGCACGATCTTCTCCATCAATACCGGATCGATCCCTTTGGGATGCGCATAGACCGCTTCGAGCAGATCGCGGATCTCCAGTGCGCTGCGGTGACGCTGGTCCACGGCGATGTCGCGTGCGGCCAGTGCGGCCTGCGCAAGATAGTAGGTAAGGACCTTCTCCTTCAGCGAGAGTTTCTCGAATCCATCCGCATATAATTGTACGATACGGACCGGTCCGACATCTCCCATCTGTAATTTTTCGATCGTGTATTTTCGTTCCATGAAATTCGGTTTTTGAGGTTTATCGTTCTGTTGAGCCGACAGCTGCATGATTATGCAGAGCGTGAATACGATGGTTCGCATGTTCTCTCCAATTTTTTCTCTGATCAAAGTATGGAGAGATTGATGGAAATGCAATTGATGATTGTCCAAGAATTCGTACACAGAATAGAACATGCTTGCCCGCCCTCCTAAGGCGGGTAAACCTTGTGCGCGGATTATACGGATCGGACGGATTTCCACGGGCAGAGCAATTTAAATAAAATAAATACAACGCAGACTTCTGTTGGTCAATAATTTTCATCACCGTATCCCTGTTTACCGTCTGATCCCCGCCCACCCTTCGGCTCCCGCCATGCCTTTCGACTTCGCTCAAGGCGGCGGGTAAATCGCTCAGGTCCGATGGACTCCTTCGGAGGCGGCGGGTAAACGTGTTCTATTGGAACGAATGAAAGCATTCCCAATTTCGCTACTAATTTGCTCAAATTTCCCATCTCTAAAAAAATTATAGCCCTATTTATTGCGTTTTTTTGACTTCAGAACTCGGCACATAAATGGCTATTAGTTGATCAGAATTGTCCCAATATCCGTTTCAGCATTCCATTGAATACTATGAACACACCATCCATCAAGATCCGCACCGGGAATCAGATGATCGCCGAAGGGGCGCTGCATGCCGGATGTCAGTTCTTTGCGGGATATCCGATCACTCCGGCTTCCGGTGTGTACAAATCCATGATCGAGCAGCTGCCGCACAGGAACGGCGTTGCGATCTCCGCACCGGACGAGATCTCCGCGCTCGCTTATTGCGTCGGAGCATCGGGACGCGGCGCGAAAGCGATGACCGCGACCTCAGGTCCCGGATGGGCTTTGATGATCGAAACGGTACAGTACGCGTTGATGACCGAACTTCCAGTGGTGATCGCGATGGTACAGAGATTAGGACCGAGCACCGGCGGTGCGACACAGAACGGACAGGCGGATATCCTCTTCACGGAATTCTGCACCTCCGGCGCTTACACGATCCCGATCTTTGCACCAAGCACACCGCAGGAATGTTTTGAAGTAACGACGATCGCGTTCAAATGGGCAGAGCTGCTCCGCACGCCTGTCGTGATATTGTCGGACAAAGAAGTGGGAATGATGTCCGAAGATGTCGATTTCAACAGGCTGCTGAGTACGCCTCCGTGGTACCGTACGGAATTCAGTACACAGAACGGCAAGCAGCATGTAACATACGATTTCAATGAACTCAGCGATGTGCCGCTCTTCTCTCCGGTCGGCGGACCGTACAAAGTGACCATGACCGGATCGGCGCACGATAAGAAGGGAACGCTCCAAAAGAATTCCTCCGAGACACTTGATGTGCTCGTACATCTGCAGAAGAAGATCGAGGCACACAAAGAGGAAATGGCTGTCGTGCGGCTGGATGATCAGCAGGATGCGGAGACACTCGTCCTGAGTTTCGGTATCACGGCGCGGACGGCGAAAGAGGCTGTCCGTCTGTCGCGGAACGAAGGAAAAAAGGTCCGGAATTCGAATGTGATCTCCCTCTTCCCCGTTCCGGAGAGACTGCTGCAACAGGCAGCCGAAGGAGTGAAACGGATCGTCGTGGCGGAGGAGAATATGACGGGACAGTACCGCAGCGTCATCCAGTCCCTCTTCCCGGGAAAAGAGATCGTCGGAGTGAACTCTGTCGGAACAATGATCACTCCCGCAATGATCCGGAGGGCGATCCTGTGAGCGAACCAATGGAAACGACACTTCAGCAGTTCAACTATAAGAAAGAGAATGCCTTGTTCCCGTTCTGCAAAGGATGCGGACATCATCATTATGTGAACCATCTGGATGAGGCACTCGTCAAACTGAATCTCGATCCCGCCAAGGTCTGTATCGTCAGCGATATCGGCTGTATCGGCATCCTGGATTCCCTCTTTGCCACTCCGCATACGTTCCACACCACGCACGGACGCTCCACCGCGTTCGCCACCGGAATCGAATTGGCAGACGGTATCCTCCACGATTCGAAACTGAAAACGATCGTGGTGATCGGCGACGGCGGAGCGACGATCGGCCTGCTCCACCTGGTGAACGCAGCATTGATGAATGTGGATGTAACGGTGCTGCTGGCAAATAATTTCCTTTACGGCATGACCGGAGGACAGCATTCGCAGTTCTCCCCCCTTGAATTTGTGACACCGACAACACCGGCAGGCAACATCGTGCCGCCGATGGATATCTGTTCCATCGTGAAAAGCTGCGGTGCCACGTTTGTACGACAGGCCTCCGCCACGGACAAGCATCTCGGCGATGTGATCGCAGAAGCGATCGCCCATCCCGGATTTGCTCTGGTGGAGATCCTGGAACTCTGCACCGAATGGGCGCTTCCGTTCAACAAGATCGACGGCAAGTCGATCAACGAGAAGATCCATCCGGAGAACAATGGGAACGACGCTGTCCCGGACCGACAGGACTTCACCGCTCTCTATAAGGAGAAGGTGCTCGGCGCTCCGAAAAAGATGATCGACGATACCATCACGCCGAAGTACAGTTCTGCGCTGGAAGGAACTCGCCGCATCGTCCTGGCCGGCACAGCAGGAGAAAAAGTGCAGCTGGCGTCCTTCCTCTTTATGAAATCGGCGATCGGCAGCGGACTCCATGCCACGCAGAAGAATGACAATCCCGTCACGCAGGGATCGGGCTTCTCCCTCTCCGAAGTCTGCATCAGCAAAGAGGAGATCCTCTACACCGGTATCGATGAACCGGATGCCGTGATCATCGCATCGCCCGAGGGATTGAAGGAAGTGAAAGCGAACGGAACGCTCGCACGCTGCAGCGGCAGGACCATCGTGATCGCAGAGCAGACACTTCCCGAATTCGAATGTGCGGGGAAAGTTTCCCGTCTTCCCCTCCGCGCTCTGTGCACCGGAAGCCGTGCGGCCTTAAGCGCACTCGCATCGCTCAATGTGATCAAAGGATGGGTCAGCCAGGAGTCGCTGCTGGAGATGATCGACGGAAAATTCAAAGAGAAATCATTGCTGTATCACCGGGATATTGAGGCACTGATCCCGTTCATTAAGAGTTGACTGCGCTCTGCCGTAAGGAGAATATGACTATGATGAAAATACCGAACACCCAGGATGATCCCGCTTCCGTGACCACCGCCCTCGAGCGGTTCATCGAACGGGAGAATGAGACCATCGCTATGTATGAACGTTCGCTCCATTCACTCGGAGACACCATCGTCACACCGGTGATCCACCGCATGATCGCGGAAAAGGAACAGCACCGCCGTCTGCTGGAACAGACGCTCGACGAAGTGAACGAACAATTCTCGCTGGATGAAGCGATCGTCTGATCAGAAACACGAACGACGACAGGAACTTATCAATCGAACAACAGGAGCACGTTATGACACCCAAACAACAGGAACTCGTCCGCACATCGTTCGAGCTCGTTCTGCCGCAGCAGGAAAAAGTGGCGGAATATTTATATCAGGAATTGTTCCGGCTGGAACCGAAAAGCATGGCGCTGTTCCGCGGCAATATGGACGAACAGAGAGGGAAACTGCTGCGGATGCTCCGTTTAGCCGTTGAGAACATCGGCGATCCGAACGAACTTCAGCCGATGCTCTACAATCTCGGCATGATCCACCAGTCCTTCGGCATCGAACCGCATCATTTCATCTCGTTCGGACAGTCACTGATCTTTGCGCTGAAGAACGCGCTGCAGGAGAAATTCACTCCCGAAGTTGAAGATGCGTGGAAAGATGCGTATCATTATTTCATTCTGATGATGACCAATTTCCCGCATTCCGGGGAGAATGTGCAGCTTCCGCATAATTAAGGGGAACCATTGTCCTTGGTTCCTCTGTTCATACCGTTAGTGCAGAACGCGCTGACGTTACCGTTATCATGAAGAAATTTCTGACCATATCGTTCCTGGCGCTGTATCTTACCCTTTCCACGGGTGTGAATATCCTCATTCATACCTGCGGGGGAGAGTCCACCGCTCTTGTCGCCACCGGCACTGTGGAAGATCCGTGCGGATGCGATGATGCGGAAGAGAGCGAGAAATGCTGCACCACGGAATTGAAATCGGTCCGGCTGGATGATGTTCAGAAAATATCCGTCGGTCCTCTCTGCGAATCGTTGACCGTGCTCGAGACACTCCCGGTGATCTCCGGCACCGCCGGTTATTCAGCCGATCCGTTTGTTGTCGATCGTTTATTGACCTCTTTTTCACCCCCTCCTCCTGACGACCTGTGTGTCGTTCATTCTGTTTTCCGAATCTAAATTATTCTGTCTTCACAGATTTCGCGGAATGGCATTTTTCCATCCTGTCATTCCGTGCGACCGCATCATACACTTCATCGGTGCGCGGGGAATCTGACCATCGTTCCTGACATTCTTCATCCCGCACAGCAAATGCCCGTGCTGGATTGAGAATGGCATTGATGCGAATTTGCATCTTTTCTGACAATAATTTTGAACTCATTCACATAGGAATACTCATGAAAACGACATTCAACACACTCATCAAATCACTGACACTCCTCACCATCCTTTCCATCATGGCATTCGCCGGTGATACCGTAAAAGAGACCGAGTTCAAGGTCTCCGGTGTCTGCGGCATGTGCAAATCGCGCATCGAAAAGTCGATGAAGATCAGCGAAGTTAAAATGGCAAAGTGGGATAAGAAATCGAAGATGCTGAAAGTGGCCTATCTTTCGGACAAGATCTCTGTCGACTCGCTGCAGATGCGCATCGCTTCCGTCGGTCACGATACCGAGAAATTCAAAGCGGACAGCGTCACGTATTCCAATCTGCCCGGCTGCTGCCTGTACCGCGAGCTGAGCGATCACTAAACGATCCGCACACATGGTAGAACCCGGATGCCGTCGGCATCCGGCCGCTATTGCTATGTCATGTGATTTCTCTGTTTCACTGTATCATAAATATGGATGGACTATGAAAAAAATATTTTTCCTCATGGGGATCTTCATCTCCATGCTCAATGCTCAACAATTGACCGGGGTCGTTCTTGAAAAGACCGACGACGGTAAATTCAATCCGATCATCGGTGCGAATGTGTACTGGCTGAAGACAGCGGACGGCACAACGACCGACACGAGCGGTGTCTTCCGTCTCCCCATGAATACTTCCACCAACCGGCTCGTGGTCAGTTATGTGGGATATCTGTCCGACACCGTCACGATCGCGAACCAGTTCAAAGTGAACATCATCCTCAAATCCGACGCGAATGCCGTGGCGGAAGTGGAGATCGTGGGAGAACGCCAGGCCACGTATGTGAACTATCTTTCCGAGCAGAAAACACTCATCATGACCGAGAAGGAATTGTTCAAAGCGGCGTGCTGCAATCTCTCCGAAAGTTTCGAGACGAATCCCTCCATCGATGTCTCCTTCACCGATGCGGTGACCGGAACGAAACAGATTGAGATGCTCGGACTCTCCGGCGCCTATTCGCAGATCACGGTGGAGAATCTTCCGGCGATCCGCGGACTCACTTCCAATGTCGGTCTGACCTATATTCCCGGAACATGGATCGAAAATATCCAGGTCTCGAAAGGGGTCGGATCGGTCGCCAACGGTTATGAATCCATCACCGGACAGATCAACGTGGAATTGCGAAAACCGCAGGTCCAGGAGGAGAAACAATTCTTCCTGAATCTCTTCGGCAATCAGGACCGTCGGATGGAAGCGAATCTGAATCTCCGCACGCCGCTCAGCGATGAGTGGTCTTCCATGACGCTGCTTCACTCCAGCACCCAGCAGCTCGTCTTTGACGGCAACGGGGACGGATTCATGGACATGCCGCAGTACACCACGATCAATGCCGTCCAGCGGTTCCATTTCTCAAACCACATCGGATGGGAAGGACAGCTGGGCATGCAGTTCGTGGATGACCAGAAGACCGGCGGTACCCTGAACGGCTACAATAAGAGCAGAAGCGCTCTGGCACTGCTGCCGAACGATTATTCCTTCTCCATGAACGGCGATCAGCTCCGCCTCTGGGGAAAGACCGGATATGTCTTTCCGCAGAAACAGTATCAAAGCATCGGCGTTCAGTGGTCCCTCACGCGCAACCGTCAGCATTCTCTCTTCAGCAAACACGAATACAACGCGAATGAAGAGACAGGGTACCTCAATCTGATCTACCAGTCCATCATCGACAATACAATGCATAAATTCCGCAGCGGACTGAGCCTGCTCTATGACAAGTATGACGAGACCTTCGCACTCCTCCGATACCAGCGGACGGAACAGGTCCCCGGCGTATTCTTCGAATACACTTATACACCCGGCGATGAATTCTCGATGATCGCCGGACTCCGCGCCGACCGTCATAATCTTTTCGGAACATTCTTCACTCCCCGTCTGCATCTCCGCTATACGCCGCAGGAGGACTGGGTCTTCCGTGCCGTGGCGGGCCGCGGTCAGCGGACGCAGAATATCTTCGCGGAGAATATGGCGTACTTTGCCAGTTCCCGGCACGTGATGATCGCTCCATCCAATTCGAAAGCGCTGTACGGACTCGATCCGGAGACCGCATCGAATTTCGGATTCAATGTAACGCACTATTTCACCTATGATTACCGCGACGCCACCATCGGAATCGATCTCTACCGGACCGTGTTCGATCAGCAGGTCGTTGCGGACCTCGACGCCAATCCGCAGATGATCACATTCTATAATCTGAAAGGGGAATCCTATTCCAACAGCATTCAGATAGAACTGAATATGCAGCCGCTGGAAGGGCTCGACACACGCATCGCATACCGGTATTACGATGTGAAGCAGACCATCAATGGAACGCTGAGAGAGCGTCCGTTCGTGGCACAGCACCGTGCCTTCATCAATTTCGGTTATGCAACGGTACGGGAAGAGGATGATGAAGCGCAGATGATGTACGATCTGACCCTGCAGTGGTTCGGCGCAAAACGGCTACCCGATACACAGAAGAATCCTGCCGGACTGCAGGCGCGGAGCAGTTCACCGGACTTTATCCTGGCCAATACACAGATCACCCGTTCGTTCTT
>CALRIY020000009.1:0-63287 GCA_943364975.1 Synechococcus sp. UW140 | reverse complement strand
TGTCTCCAACGCTGTTTCGACGCAGTATTCCGTGCCGATGCTCTTCTCCGGAGATTTCACCATTGCAAAGGTCGATCATCCGTTCATCTATGACTATCTGAAAAAGCGGACCGATGCGAGGACATATTTCTTCACGTCCCAGTCCATGCAGCGGAGCAATATCGACCTTATCTATAATACCTCCCTTGACACTTTTGTCTGCCAGGAAAAACTTCCCTACGAACCGTTCAATGACCTGGGGGTGGATGACGAGGAAGTAGCGGGACATGTGCAGGAGTTCCACCGCAGGCGCAACGGAGAACGGTTCTTCAGCATCATTCAGTTCAACAACACACATTTCCCATACACGGTAAAACAATCCGCTGCACAGTTCTTCACCACGGATGATTCCGCGGTGGTCGACCGTTACGACAATACGATATTGGAACAGGACCGGATTCTGCGTTCCTATTTCACGACGTTCCAGCAGTCGGGGCTGCTCGATTCCACGGTCATTCTCTTCACCTCTGATCACGGGGAAGCGTTCGGCGAGCGGGGCCACCTGGGACATCTTAACACATTGTACGGGGAAGAAGTCGATGTTCCTCAGTGGGTCTATCTGCCGAAAGGATTTCCGGCCGAGAAACGCCGTGTGATGCAACAGAATGCGATGAAAGCGACATCGCATCTTGATCTCTTCCCGACAATGATAGAATTATTCGATGCAGGCGACAGCACGGTGACCGGCAGTGCGTTCAGAGGAAGATCATTGTTCCGGCCGCTGCCGGAAGAGCGGCGAATCCCCGTTGTCGGGAAGGATATGATCGACACAAAAGCGGTGATCGCCGGACGGATCAAGTATATTGAAACGAACAGGGACGGCAACGTCACGTATGAAGTATATCATCTCCGTGACGATCCAAAAGAACTGAACAATGTATGGAGAACGCTGCCGGAACAGAAACAGAAAGAAATGATCGAGCAATTCAGACTGATCGATGCAGCATCAATCAGTCCGTTATAATAATATACCCATTAAACCTTGCGAAGGTTTTATGCACCATCAATGAAACCTTCGCAAGGTTTCTCAGCAAAAGGAGATCTATGAATACGAAAGATTTTACAACGCTGTTCGCATTCAATGCCTGGGCGAACGCCAGGACACTTCAGGCGGTCGATTCCCTGCCGGAGGAGATGCTCTATGTCGATCTGAAGAACAGCTTCGGCAGTATCCACGGCACGCTGGTGCATCTCTGCGGAGCGGAGGATATCTGGCTGCAGCGGATGACCGGGGCTGATCCGGGCATTTTCATGAAAAAGGAAGCATATCCCAGCTACGAATCGGTGAAGGCGAAATGGAGGGGAGTGGAAGAAGGGTGGAAACAGTATATGCAGGGACTGACGGACGGCATGCTGGACCGTCAACTGGTTTTTCACAACCTGAAAGGGGAAAAGGTGAGTCAGTTCATCGGTCAATCCCTGCAGCATCTGGTGAACCATTCCACCTATCATCGCGGACAGATCACGACGATGATCCGGCAGAGCGGTGGGACGCCGGTGGGGACGGATCTGATCATGTACTACAGATCGTTAAACACATAGGAGAGTAACAATAAAACGCCAAGAGCCAAACAGCGATGTTTGGCTCTTGGCGTTACTATGGGAATGCATACAGTCACATTTGAATAAAAAGTTGACCGTCACCTTTAAGGTGACGGTCAACTGAGATTACGCTGCATCTTCCTGTTTCAATTCCTCGGGAGCTTCGCCGCCGTCATCGGAATGACTGCCGGCAGTGAAGGTGAGGTCGTCCTTCTTCTTGTTGAGTTTCACTTTGATGATGCTCCCTTCGCCGAAGGTCCCTTTCAGGATCTCCTCAGCAACCGGATCCTCAACATATTTCTGAAGAGCACGGCGGAGCGGACGTGCACCGTACAGCTGGTCATATCCTTTTTCTGCGAGGAATTCCTTCGCCGATTTCGTCAGCTCGATAGAGATGTTCATCGTGCTCATCCGTTTGAACAATTCCTTCACCTGAAGATCGATGATCTTCGTGATGTCCTCCTTGTTCAGCTGATGGAAGACGATAGTATCGTCGATACGGTTGAGGAATTCCGGATTGAAGACCCGTTTCACCGCTTCATCGACCGTATCCTTCATATGTTTGTATTTATCGCCGACGGTCTCTTCGCCGAAACCGAATCCTTTCGACACTTTGATGTCCCGTGCGCCGATATTGGAGGTCATGATCAGGATGGTATTCTTGAAATCGACCTTGCGTCCGAGTGAATCGGTCAACAGTCCGTCATCCAACACCTGCAGAAGGATGTTGAAGACATCCGGATGCGCTTTCTCGATCTCATCAAGCAGCACCACCGAATACGGTTTGCGGCGGACCTTCTCCGTGAGCTGGCCTCCTTCTTCGTAGCCGACATAGCCGGGAGGTGCGCCGACCAGACGGGAGACGGAGAACTTCTCCATATATTCGCTCATATCTACACGAATGAGCGAATCATCGGAATCGAATAAATATTTCGCGAGCACTTTTGCTAGCTCAGTCTTGCCGACACCGGTCGGGCCGAGGAAAATGAACGAACCGATGGGACGCTTCGGATCCTTCAGTCCGGACCGGGCGCGGCGGATCGCCTTCGTCAGTTTCTCGATCGCTTCGTCCTGACCGATGATGATATTCTTCAGTGCGGAATCCATCTTCAGCAGTTTCTGCGTTTCCCCTTCGGCGATCTTGTTCACCGGAATGCTCGTCATCATGGCGACAACGTCGGACATGTGATCTTCAGTCACGTCGAATACCATGGATTGAGATTTCAGATCCCATTCACGTTTGGCGATCTCCAGATCACTCAACAGTTTCTTTTCCAGATCACGCAGCCGTGCTGCTTCTTCGAAGTTCTGGCTCTTCACGACGGTGTTCTTCGACAGTTTGATCTTTTCGATCTCTTCTTCGAGTTTCAGGATCTCCTGCGGTACGACGATGTTCGCCAAGTGGACGCGAGCGCCGGCTTCATCCAGTACGTCGATCGCTTTATCGGGCAGATTGCGGTCCGTGATATACCGGTCGCTCAGTTTCACGGCGGACTCGATCGCTTTGTCGGTGTAGCGGACCCCGTGATGCTGTTCGTACTTATCCTTGATGTTCGAGAGGATCTGGATCGTATCCTCGACACTTGCGGGATCGATCATGATCTTCTGGAAGCGGCGGTCGAGTGCTCCGTCCTTTTCGATGAACTGACGGTATTCATCCAGTGTTGTTGCGCCGATGCACTGCAGTTCGCCGCGGGAGAGAGCGGGTTTGAACATGTTCGATGCGTCGAGCGAGCCCGATGCGCCGCCGGCACCGACGATGGTGTGCAGTTCGTCGATGAAGAGGATCACGTCGCGGGCTTTTTCCAGCTCGTTCATGACCGCTTTCATCCGTTCTTCGAACTGACCGCGGTATTTCGTCCCTGCCACCAAAGCGGCAAGGTCCAGCGTCACGACCCGTTTGTCGTGCAGAACACGGGAGACCTTTTTATTGATAATGCGGAGCGCGAGTCCTTCGGCAATGGCTGTCTTACCGACGCCGGGTTCCCCGATCAAAACGGGGTTATTTTTCTTTCTGCGCGAAAGGACCTGCGCAACGCGTTCAATTTCCTTCTCACGTCCAACGACAGGATCGAGTTTTGCTTCGGCAGCGAGTTTTGTCAGATCGCGTCCGAAATTATCGAGAACCGGGGTCTTGGATTTTTCCTGTTTCTTTTCCGCCGGAGGGGTGCCGCCGGGAGCCGGGGGAGTTGACGGTTTACCGCTGATAATATTATCCAGTTCAGCGCGGACCTTATCGTAATGGACCTCGAACTGATGCATGATCTGTGCGGCGATATTGTCGTCGTCGCGCAGGAGTGACAGGAGCAGATGCTCCGTACCGATGACATCGGATTTATACAATTTTGCTTCGAGATAGGTGATCTTCAGGACCTTTTCCGCCTGCTTGGTGAGCGGGATATTCCCGATGGTCAGAGTTCCGCCGGAGGTCCGGACGGTATCTTCGACAGCTTTCTTCAATTTATACAGATCGCATCCGAGGTTCCTCAGGATCTTGACGGCGATCCCTTCGCCTTCGCGAATGATGCCGAGCAGCAGATGTTCAGTCCCGATATAATCATGACCGAGACGCAGAGCTTCTTCCCGGCTGAGACGGATGACATCCTGAACGCGATTTGAGAAATTACCTTCCATTGATTTTTCCTTTGATTATGACTTCCTCTATAACAGACGAATTCCTATAGTAGTTTCTTTTAAATTCAGCAGATAATAGCCGGGATAGTGTGACCGTCGATACTGTGGCGGTTCGGCGGGAAAGAACGGTTCACCGTATCGTCCCGCCCTGTTTTGACGAGCCATTGAGTGAAATGCTTTAAAGAATATACCTAAATGCATCAGGTCAGTCAAGACGACGAAAAATTAGTCTTTTCTCAAATTCGGCGGTAAAAGTGACGGGAAGATTGACTTTTTTCCGCTTCTTGATTATATTGTTAAGCCAAACCTTAAACAATGTCCACATTGTTTTGATTCCGCGGTAGCTCAATGGCAGAGCACGTGACTGTTAATCACGGGGTTGTAGGTTCGAGCCCTACCCGCGGAGCAGACTTGAAAGCCCGATTTCCTATCAATAGGAAGTTGGGCTTTTTCGTTTATAAAGCCCCTCTGAAAAGCCCTCTGACTCTCTTCTGAACAACAATCAGTCGAGAGGATTCATTCTACGCTACAAGGGTTTGAAAACGCCATGAAATCCTTCCTTGCTTTATCTAGCGAAATTAAACTGGACAAATACTCAATTCACGTCGCTACAATTGTTTGGAACAATAAACATTACGGGTCGTAGTACACGCACGTTTATTTACAATGCCGGATTCAAAATGAATATCTCTTACTGTATTCTACGCTTGGTGACTTTTTTTTTCATTATCTGCGTTCCTCTTACAGCATCTGATTCTGTTGCACAATGGCGCAATGATATCGGCGTGATGAAGAAAGAGCTCGCACGCATTCACCCCCGGTTTCAATCTTGTGGACTTCCGGCAAACATTGAAAGTTCCGCAACATCTCTTTCGTATCGACTAAAATCCCTTACTGATCAACAGATTGTTGTAGAGCTTCAACGAATACTTGCATCCGTTGGTGATGGTCATACTTTGGTTTTGCCATTCGGAATGAAACGAGGATCACTGTTTCGGTTGCCATTAATGCTGTGGCAGTTCGAGGATGGTTTGTATGTTATTGATGCAGCAGAGCCCCGATTCATCGGTCGAAAAGTAATCCGCATTGGTTTACTTACGACTGATGAAGTACTCAAAATGATAGATCCATATATAAGCCGCGACAACAACCAACAGGTGCGTTGGGCAGCGCCTTTCTATTGTACTGTATCTGATTTTCTTCAAGCAATCGGCGCCGTCAAGGAACGTAAATCTGCAACCATTGCCTTTGATGACGGAACGGAACATACTTTTGTGGCCGCTGCGATAGATCCTTCATTGCTTGACCTCAAGCTCATTTCTCCGCGGACTATGACTCAGCCTGGATACTTACTTAGCAGGGATTCCATGTTTTATACGAGAGAAATAAATTCCCGGATTTTATATGTGGCAATAAACGGGATAAATGATTCTCAGCAAGCAACACTCGAGACCTTCGGCATTGAATTGAGGCAGAAGCTTTCATCGTATGAATATGCTGTCATCGATCTTCGACTCAATAGCGGCGGGGATGCACTCAAGGCGGATGAACTGTTCAAAACGCTGGTGGCATTCGATGTTCGAAAAGGGAAATTGGCTGTCCTGATCGGACGAATGACATTTTCTGCCGCTCGGACCTTTGCTACGAGGATCGATCAATGGACAAACGCAGTATTTGTCGGTGAACCGACAGGCTCACGGCCGAACCATTACGGAAATGAGCGCTCTTTTAAGCTCCCTTATTCCGGTGTGAGAATCAGTGTCTCGTCGGGATACAATCAACCGGTCACTGTACGTGATGAACGTGCCGAGATCATTCCTGATATTGCCGTGACGCTGAGTGCACGCGATTACTTCGAAGGAAAGGATCCCGTTCTGGAGGCTGCGATTAATACGCTAGTGAAATTGAAATAGACACGAATGAACCCCGGAAAACAGTGCAGCCGAAACGGATCGAACCTAAAATAGAATCTTCAATTGATCCGAGCCCCACTGTTGAAAAAAGAAAAGTACAGAGTTCTCTCTTCGAGGGGGAATATTCGGAAATTTGGAGCATTGGAATGGTTTGACTTTGAAAGAAGATGAAAATAAATTCGGGATCGGCGTCAGCGGAATATTATCTGCAGGCATAGATTTTAATACAACAAAAATATTCTTCGGTGCTGGACCTGGATTAAGTGCGCATTATTGGTGGCTTACGAAGTCCGTCACTGCCGGCGGACAGACAACTACAGCAACAGCGGACATGACAACATTGGACTTTGATTTGAATTTTGTCATGGGTATCGATGATATGTTTGCCACCGTTGGGAGGGGAAAATCTACAATTAATATTGGAGCGGCGGTTGACGGTGAAAGCACGACTGTTAAATTAACCGATTCGGCTACGTATTTGAAAGTGATGTTTGGATTCCGCGATGCCATAACATGGGGTATTACGTTTATGCAATACTTTGCCCCCTATAAAGGGATGAATCGAATTGAGCTCAATATTGGGTTCTAACATTTTGAACCGCAATGCTGAAAGATCTGACCTGCCTCAGTTGACCGGATATTCAACAACATACAAAAAATACGGTGATGCGTGACCACCGAAACCGGTGAGCGAGAAGGGCTCCAATAAGCGAACGTTCATCAAATATTTCCATGTCAACGGTATCAATAGCTGTCAGTTGTTGATGGGTGAACCGCACGAAGCAAGGCATATTGTCCTGCGAGATCGGCAGGCAGTAATCTCACCGAGCGGGTCCATACGCAGAGGGACCGGTACGGGGAATTTCTCGTTCATTTGAGCTATGAGGGGGGAGAAGAATAAGGAATTTGGAGATATGGATATCATTCCAAATGAGACACTCAGATAAATGGTCCGTACAGGAAAAATGCCAATTCTTCAAAGAATGAGGAGTTGGCATTTTTCCTTTTTAAAGCGAAATGAGTCAGTAATTACTTGCTGCTTTCCTCACCGAATGATTTGAAATGACGGATGTTTGCCCGGAAGACCGTATAGCCTACTCCTTCAGTCTCAGAGATCATTTCAAAGAAGAGCGGATGGTAAGAGATATTCGACTGGGTGAAAGCGTTGATCCTCGCAATGAGGTTTGAATCCGTTGAGGCTTTGATAGACTCCATTACCCCCAGTTCACTGAACCCGGTCAAAAAAATGATGGAGTTATTTTTCGAGCCGCGGTATTTCAGCACAACACTGTAATCCTTTTGGTAATTTCCTCCGTGCCAGTTCAAATTCAACGTTTTGATCGTATCATTGTTCTGATCCATAATCGAAATGGCATTGGGGAACAGATGGTAGCGAAGATTCGTCCTGGAAAATAACGTATCGAGTTTTGCAAGAGTCTTCAATGTCCCGATATAGACAATATTATTCTTCTCGAAATCATCCCACTTCAATTGAGATGAGAGTTTTACCGTGACAGGTTTAGACGATCCCTTCAGTGCCTCCATCACTTCGGATAAACCCAACCCTGCCGAGGTGCCCAAATAAGTGACATCCGAGATCAGATAATTCCCATACTTATTATTGTATTGCTGATTCGCCTTCGCCAATTCTTTCTCGCTGTTGACTCGGGGATCGCGAAGGAATGTGCGCAGATGTCTCACCCCTTTCTCCGACAGGACCAGAAAATCTCCAAGTACGATCATCGTTGGGTGTTGATCATTGTTCAGATACTCGGACCAGAACGGATTGACACTCTCTGACTCGGCAGTCACGACGGTGCTTCCGCGAAAGAATTGGATCAGGATGATGACAAGCAGAAGACCAATGATGCCGAGATACATCGCCGGCAGAAAGGACCTCAACTTTTTGGGGATGATCGTTTGAGAGACCTTGGTGTATTTTACAAGATACTGGCCTTTGGGAATTTCCAGCTTGTAATCGTACTGATCGGATGTGGTAAGATAATAGTGTTCTAATTTTTTTCTCAGGTTGCTGATGTAAGACCGGATCAGCGGATCTGCGGCAGGGTCGAAGCTCGAAGTCTTTCCGAACACATCGTGAGCGATCTCAGTCTCTTTCAGCGATGTTACCTTCAGCGATTTATCAACGAGATAACGCAATAATTCCTGGTACCGGGCAGAGTCGTGGAATTCCGGACTCTGAAGTATCTGATTCAGGAGAGCATATTTTATTTTGTATTCGCTTGGCTGGTCCATAACTGCTGGATACGGCAGGCTGTGGAAAAAACGTAAAAATTTCAATAATTCGAGCAAAATCAATGCAATCAACGTGTGTATTGCGAGATGTTCACTGCCTTTTGCTACTGTGAATCACTTAATCAACGTAACTTGTTAACGAAAAAAAAGTTGAAATGCAATCCGTTGGACCACTGAAAATGCGGGTTATGAGAAATCAGTCTGGACGGATCAACGGTGGTGAATCTGATACATGATTCTATAATTTCACCAGTTTTAAAAAGTGATACTTAATGTCATTGAAATCAGAATATCATTGTCTGATTTCAATAAAGGAATTGAATGAAACATACGCGAAGAGAATTTTTATCCCACTCTGCAGTTCTTGGCGTTGGCAGTTTAGTAGGGCTCTCACCGTTCGAAGAATTACTTTCCGAAAAAGCATCGATGCTCAAAGGAATTACAGCGAGGAGAAAGAATGTCCTCTTCATCGCCGTGGATGATCTTCGTCCGGAATTGGGTTGCTACGGACATCCGATGATCAAGTCCCCGAACATCGATTCACTCGCAGCGACCGGTGTCCTTTTTGAACGGACCTATTGTCAGCAGGCGGTTTGCGGTCCGACCCGCGCCAGTCTGCTCACCGGGAAGCGTCCGGACACGACAAAGGTCTATGATCTAAAAACACACATCCGGACGACGATGCCGAATGTCGTAACACTGCCGCAGCATTTTAAGAACAACGGATATTTCTCGCAGGGAATCGGCAAACTGTTCCACGTCGGACTGGAGGATGCAGCATCGTATTCCGTTCCCCACGAGAACGGCAAAGGTGCCAACTATATGCTGGAGTCGAATCTGAAGCTTCTGAAAGAGGGGGGGAAAGTAACAAAGGATACGGGGAACAATGCCGAATCGACCGGAGCAACACGGATGCGGGCACATCCGACGGAATGTGCTGACGTGCCGGATGACGCATACTTGGACGGAGGAATTGCTCAGAGAGCGATCGAAACAATGAATACGCTGGCACCGAACGCCAAAGCATCTTCCGAAAAAGAACGCCAGCCGTTCTTCCTTGCTGTCGGGTTCCGCAAGCCGCACCTGCCGTTCTGTGCACCGAAAAAATACTGGGACCTCTACGACCGCAGCACGATCCCGATGCCGTATCCGGACAAGCCGAAGAACGCACCGGAGATCGCATTTACCACTTGGGGTGAACTCCGTTCCTATTCCGATATTCCCGATGTCGGTCCTGTTGATGAAGCGATGACCAAAGAATTGATCCACGGATACTATGCGTGTGTTAGTTATATGGATGCGCAGGTCGGAAAACTCCTGACTGAACTTGACCGGCTCGATCTGCGGAAAGATACCATTGTTATCATCTGGGGTGATCATGGCTGGAAACTGGGTGAGTATTCCGACTGGTGCAAGCATACCAATTTTGAGCTGGATACGCACGTTCCGATGATCATTTCCGATCCTGACTATCCCAAAGGAAAACGGGTGAAGGCATTGACGGAATTCGTCGATATCTATCCGACACTTTCGGAATTGTGCGGTCTTCCGGTCGCGGAGGATCTTGAAGGGACAAGCATGATCCCGCTGATGAATGATCCTAAGAAAACGTGGAAGAAAGCAGCATTCAGCCAATACCCCCGTCCCCAAAATATGATGGGGTATACAATGCGGACGGATCGGTATCGGTATACGGAATGGATCGATCTCACAACGCAGGAAGTGAAAGAGAAGGAACTGTACGATCTGGTGAACGATCCGCTCTGTAAGGAAAGTATCGTGTTCAAAGCCGAGAATCAGCGATTGATCGTGACACTGCACGAACAATTGAAGGCAGGATGGCGGAAAGCAAAGCCGTAATCTGAAAACGAGATCAACTTGTATAATTTATTTACATCAAAAATCCATAACGGGAAAAGAGATCAAACGTTGTTCCATATCCTTTCGGAAATAAGAATGTATGATGATATACCGTTCTCGGCGTCAGGTCTCTCCTCGGGTATTTATCATAGCAGACTGCAGCAGGGTCCGAAGAGAGTCACCAGACCGATGGTGCTGGTGCGTTAGGGACTGTGCCGTTCAATACAAAAGAGATTGTGTCATACGGAAAAAATGAAACAATTATTCCACCATTCAAAGGAGACAGCAATGAAGAACACTTTACGAACGATTTATATGTTCCTGACGGTCCTTGCGGTGACATCAACGGCGTCAGCTCAGATCACTTCAGCGGCAAACGGAAACTGGAGTGCCGGTTCTACGTGGGTAGGGGGAGTCGCTCCTACCGGCGGCGACGTTGTGATCGCGAACGGTCATACAGTGACCATTGATAAAAATATCTCCATCGCGAATCTGACGGTCGGCGGCGGGACGAGCGGTGTATTGACATTCGACGCCACGACCAACAGGGAAGTGATCATCTCAGGCAACCTTATCGTGTCAACCGGCGGATCGTTTGTTGTGTCATCGGCAGTGAATGCGACCGGCGATGTGACAGCAGCTTCCAACGTGATCTCGAATGTCAGTTCGACTGCCGGAATAGCAGCGTTATGGAGCGTCTCGGGAACAGGGATCCCGGCCGGAACGACGGTCTCCGCTTTCACAGCAAATACAGTAACGATGTCGCTGGCAGCAACATTAACCGGCATTGCTGTTCCGCTGACGTTCAGTCCTGCCATCAAGGACTCCATCTATATAGGAGGTAATTTCACGAACAACGGTGTGTTCGATATGTCACTCGGTACTTCCGGAACGATCTGTAACGTCATCTTCAATAAAACCAATGGAGATCAAACGGTCTCCGGCACCGGATCCTTGACACGATTCCGCGGCGTTACTCTGGCAAAAGGTTCGGTTACGAACAAAGTGATCTGCAATTCCAATATCTCGATGTCGAACACGAATATCACCTATGTTGCCGGTACCTGGGAACAGAACGCCGGGCGGCTCACCTGCACCAGCGGGAGTATGAATGTGGGATCGCTTACCGCAACCACAGCAGCACTGAATGTGGTCGGCTCCGGCGGACTTCAGATCGCGAGCAATCTCAATGTGTATGGTGCATTCCTGATGAATACCACAGATTCCATGATCGTCGGCACCGGTGCGGGAAAGATAGACCTGACATACGTCCTTGGCGCTTCCGCACTCTTTACCAAAGGGACAGTGCTAGTCAATGGTAAGATCGCTTCGGCGGCACTCACACAAACCACATACAACGGTGCAAATATCATTGTCGATCCAAAAGGTTTCCTGGCGACCGATTATGCCTTCCGACAGACCACCGGTACCGGAGGGGTCAATCCTCTCACATTCACAGCAGGGACCATCACGATCCTGAATTCCAACAGCACAGCGGGAGCAAATCCTGAATTCGCGATGTCGTCATCCGTTGCTCCGGTCATGAGCGGTTCTGCAACATTCGTTCTCGGTCAGGGAAATAAAACGGTTGCCAATCCGGTCGGTTACAGGATCAATTTGAATTCTGTCGCCGCACTCAATCATTTGACCATCAACACGGGCGGACTTGATGTGACCCTTCAGAGTAATGTGACGGTGAATGGAAATCTTACGATCACAAGCTGCGACACATTGAAAGGGGCGTTCACCTGGAAAGCAGGAAATTATATCTTCAATGGAAGCGTCCCCCAAGTGACCGGGACTGTTATGCCGGATTCGGTGAAGAATGTGACCATCAGTAATTCCTCCGGTGTATCGACATCCAAAAAGCTGACCATCCTTGATACATTGTTCCTGAAAACGGGTACGCTTTCAGGTGATTATACTGCGCGTGTCACTGTCACCGGCGGCACTTCTGTTGACAATAATGCTCCCGAAATACCGCAAACATTTTCCTTGATGCAGAATTATCCGAATCCATTCAATCCTTCCACGGTCATTTCGTATCACATCCCGTCGAGCGGACACGTCTCATTGCGTGTTTTCGACGCCATCGGTAAAGAGGCGGCAGTACTGGTGAATGAGACGCAGAGTGCCGGCAGTTACGGAGTGCAATTCAACGCCCAGGGATTATCGAGCGGAATGTATTTTGCGATGCTCCGTTCGGGCGGCAAAATGGAAATGAAAAAAATGATCTTGATGAAATAGTTGATTGCAGTGCAGCGGCGTTGGCCGCTGCACTGCTCAGTACACTTCCGCCGGTAACTAGATTAAGCCGGCATCCTCGAAAACCAAATAAAAAGGTGAAGCGATGAAACTTTGCATACGATATGCTGCCATTGTCGTAGCTGTACTTTTTCTTGGATCCAAGAGTATGGCCCAGCAGGTCGGCGATTACGGTTCAGCAGCCTCGGGAAACTGGAGCGATTTGAGCAGTTGGGTAGTATGTCAAACGAACGGTGACTGGTCCGATGCTTCAGCGGCTGGTTCGCTGCCGACAACGACCGATAAAGTCTACATTCTGGATGGTCATACGATCACGATCAATCAGAACATCACCATTTCCGACCTTATCGTCGGTGAAGGTGCGGGCGGAATTCTCACATTCGATGCAGTCTCGGGAAGGTCAGTTACCGTGAGCGGTAATATTACTGTCTCATCCGGCGGTGCATTCATTGTCTTCCAGGCACTGACCCCGACCGGTGATATCACTTCCGGATCCAATGTTATCACCAACGTGAGTTCCACTGCCGGTATTGCAGCGTTGTGGAACATCTCCGGGACCGGACTTTCGGGTGCCACAGTGTCACTGTTCGATGCAACGACGATCACTATTTCGGTCGCAGCAACAATTTCCGGCACGGCAGTACCGCTCTCTATAAAACCGACATTGACCAACACTCTCAGCATCGGGGGAAATCTTACCAACAACGGTAAATTTGATATGTCGTTGGGAAGCAGTACGACCGTCTGCAATGTTACATTCACGAAAGCCGGCGATCAAACGCTCAACGGTACCGGAGACACAACTCGGTTCAGAGGAATTGCATTGTCGAAAACAGCAAAAGCCAATAAAGTGATCTCCTCCAGCAGCATCATGGTCGCAGGCACATCGTTATTCATTCCCACAGGTTCTACCGGAACGTGGGAACAAACCGCAGGAACGATGACTGTTTCGAGCAGTCAGACAACCGGCGTGAATACAGCGCTGAACATCATTGGAACAGCCAACTGGTCCCAGTATGTCTCGAGTAATCTCACGATCGTCGGAGATATTCTTGTGAATACATCAGGAACTGTCACGATCGGGAACGGTTCGAATAAATTCGACGTTGCAACAGCCGGCGCTTCCGCCGTACTCACGTCAGGCACGATCAACGTCTTTGGGAAAGTTGCATTTTCTGCCGGCGCCAACATCACTTTGAATGGAGCGAACATCAATGTCGACCCTCAGGATGTGACGAGTCTACTGGTTTCCGAATATACTTTCAGGATCACCACGGGAGGTGGGACTGCTCTGAACTGGAGTGCCGGAACCATTAAAATTGTCGACCCCAATGTCAACAATGCTACAGGTGCAGTCGGAGATTTTGTCACCACTTCGGTGCTCAATATGTCCGGTACGGCAAAACTCGTTATCGGGAACGGAACAAGCACGACGTCGAATGCCTACGGCGGTTTTAGGATTTCATCGACCGCGACACAGTTGAATATGACAATAAATTCCGGGTCGGTCGGTATCGTACGTTTGTCCGATCTGAATGTGAAAACGCTGACGTATACGAGCTCCGGAGCGATCACAGGTGCTTTCCTCTTCAAATACGGCGCTTCGGGTACACTCGAATATAACGGTACGTCGGCACAGACGACCACCGATACAGAATTTCCCTCGCTGGCAAATGTTCCGACGAATCTTACCATCAATAATGCTTCCGGCGTAACTTTGCATGCTGCTCGGACACTCTCCGGTGCTCTGACGCTGACGAATGGAAATCTTACACTGAACGGTCAATCACTTACCTATGGCACGATCACGGGCACCGAAGGAACGATCTCGGAATCACAATCATTGAATGCTCCATCGGCTGTTAACGTCGGTACTCTGGGGACGTTAATTACGTCCGCTGCCGATTTGGGCTCTACCACGGTCAAACGAGGTTTTAATGTTCAGTCAGGAAACGGGAATCAAAGCATCCTTCGCTGGTATGATATTACACCGACGACCAACAGCGGATTGGATGCAACCCTCGTATTTCCCTACAGCGAAGGGGCTGAATTGAACGGAATAGCCGAAGCCAATTTACGGTTGTTCAAATCGACCGATAATGGTACAACATGGACTCTGGCAGGCGGTACCGTAGATGAAGGTGCAAATACTGTTACGTTGTCCGGCATTGCAGCATTCTCTCGATGGACACTTGGAAGTGTAACGAGCCCTCTTCCGGTAGAATTACAGTCCTTTGTGGCGCAATCACGCTATGGGAAAATAGAACTGAAATGGACCACTGCCACCGAAGTGAACAATCGCGGCTTTGAAGTGGAAAAGAAAGTGAACGGCACATGGAATACTCTTGGGTTTGTGGAAGGATATGGTACAAGCAACGTACCGCAATCCTATTCGTTTGTTGATGCATCGGCGAAAGGAACCGTCTCTTATCGATTGAAGCAGATCGACGGCGACGGAAAATATACTTTCAGCGCTCCTGTTGAAGCTGCTGTTGCTTTAACTGCTGAGGATTTTTTGTTGTCGCAGAATTATCCGAATCCGTTCAATCCGAGCACAACGATCACGTTCGCCATGAAGAATACGGAACACGTACGAGTGAACGTCTATAATTCGCTCGGTCAGGCGGTCGCAAATCTTTTTGACGGCGTCGCTCAGCCGGGTGAACTGTATTCTCTCACGTTTAACGGAAAGAGCCTTTCCAGCGGAACGTATTTCACCGTTCTGCGTTCCGCCACACGAAACGAAATAAAGAAGATGTCACTGATGAAATAGGGAATCCCGCCCGCCCCGGCTGAGAATGCCGGGGCCGGTGACGGTCATGACGCCGATTGTGATATTAAACGGATCTTCGATCCATTATTCTTCCACCAAATGAAAGTGACAGAGATGAGAACTTCAGCTGAGGAATGTCTGCGGTCTGCTTTGATGTTATGTTTATTGTTGATGTTAACTCTTTCTTTTGTCATCCCGGTAACGGCCACGGAAGTGACGGTCTCTTCCGTCTCAGCGCTGCAAACGGCGATCAATAGTGCAGCATCCGGCGACGTTCTGGTCCTGACGAACGGGACATACTCCAACAGCACGTTGAATATCGGAACAAGCAATATCACTGTTCGCGCACAAACTCCGGGCGGTGTCTTTTTGAATGGAACGAATAATATCACTATCTCCGGCAATAGTGTCACATTCAGCGGATTCCAGTTTACGTCAGGATCGATCACCGGCGTCGTGATCACGGTAACCGGGAATTATAATATTCTCACGCAGTTGAATTTCAACGGATATTCTGCACAGAAGTATATCAATATTCAGGGTCAGTATGATGAAGTATCATATTGTAACTTCCAGAACAAACCGACCTCGGCACCAATCGGCAACCTTATCCATATTGCTCCGAACGGGACAGTCCCGAATTATGCAAAGATTCGATATTGTTCGTTTCAGAATATGCCCGGCTCGGGCGGGGACAACGGCAATGAATGCATCAGAATTGCGAACGGGGCACAATCGACATACCTCTGCAGGACCATCGTAGAGTTCTGTTATTTTGAGAACACCGGACCCGGGGACAGCGAAGTGATTTCTGTGAAAAGCCGTGAGAACGTGATCAGGTATAACACCAATATCAATAACCAAGGCGGAAATTTTTGTTTTAGAAACGGCAATGACGGTGCAGCCTACGGTAATTTCTTCATCAATGCCGGAGGAATCCGGATCAAAGAATTCAACAACGTCTACGTTTATAATAATTACTTCCAGAACTGCGGTGACGGGGTAGTAACGGCACCGGTCAAATATGTCTATGTCAGCCCCAATCTGAAGAACCTCAATTTTATCCATAATACATTCATTGACGGGACTCCGATTGAATTGGACAACGGTGCGACCACCAATACCTGGGCAAACAATATCTTTAAAAAGTCCAGCGGGAATATCTTCACGGTAGCCCCGGCAGGTGTGACATGGTCCGGAAATATATACAGCGGCACGCTCGGTGTCTCGATTCCTTCCGGAATGACGAATACCGATCCGCAGCTGGTACTCAATGCTGACGGGTATTATGGTTTGTCTTCAACCAGTCCCGCGATTGATGCCGCCAGTGCCAGTTATCCCGCGATCATTGACATCGCTAATATCGATGATGATCCGTCGTTACTTTTCGATATCAGCGGTCAGGCGCGGCCGGCAACGGCAACGCAGAAAGATGTCGGCGCTGATGAATATACGACAGGCGGAACAACCAATCGCCCGCTCACCCTGTCGAATGTCGGACCATCCTATCTCGGCGGACCCGGCGGCGGAACAAAACAGGACCAGACAATCACCTTCGGAGCACTCCCGGCAAAAGTATTCGGCAATGCAGACTTTGCTCCCGGCGGAACGGCGAGTTCAGGATTGTCGGTTTCGTATGCCAGCTCCAATACATCCGTCGCAACGATCGTCGGCGGGAATATTCATATTGTCGGAGCCGGTTCTTCCAATATTACGGCATCGCAGGCAGGGGATGCGACCTACAACCCCGCTCCGAACGTTGTTCAAACACTCACCGTTTCGAAAGCAGATCAGACCATCACCTTCAATCCGCTTCCGGCAAAATCAGTCGGCAATGCAGATTTCAGTCCGGGGGCCACTGCAAGTTCCGGATTGGCTGTATCGTATGCCAGTTCAAATACCTCTGTTGCAACGATCGTCGGCGGCAACATCCATATCGTTGCCGCAGGTTCGGCAGTCATCACTGCTTCACAGTCCGGCAATACCAATTACAATGCAGCGCAGAATGTCCTTCAATCACTCAACGTCACTGCTCCGGTCGTGACGAATTATGTTCCGACTTCTACGACGATCCTTCAGGGGGCGCTGAATAGCGGGACATTCTCGAATCTTGCCAGCAACAATGCCAGCTATTATGTCGTGAACTCAACGACCAGCGGCACCCGCAAGACAGATTGGTACGGAAGTGTGACGATCAGCCAGACTCCGGCAGCAGTCTCAAAATTAACAACGACATATGACGGAAAAAATTCGGCAAATAAAACACAAGTGCTGTATCTATATAATTGGTCAACGGCTGCATGGGTGCAGATCGATTCACGCAGTGTTTCGTCGACAGATGTTACGGTCACCAATGTTCAATCTTCGCCGTCAAATTACATATCATCAACCGGCGTGATCCGACTTCGTGTCTATAGTTCGGGCGGAACGAAGAACTACACAGCATCCGGTGATTGGATCCAATTTGCGGTAGAAACGCCGCTCGCAAAACAGGGACAGGAACAACTGACAGTGAACGAACCGGTGCAGCCGAAAGGGTTTCGATTGATCGGAAATTATCCCAATCCTTTCAATCCCAGTACAACAGTGCAATATGAGATCCTTGATCAAGCCCACGTACTGCTGGATGTGTATGATATACGCGGAGCCAAGGTCAAAGAACTAGTGAATGGTCCGAGATCATCCGGTGTCCATAATGCGGTCTTTGATGCTTCGATGTTCACCAGCGGTGTTTATTATGTTCGGTTTTCGGCTATCCCATCGAACGGAAAACAGACTGCTGTGCAGACCATCAAGATGATCTTAATGAAATAATAATCTGCTGCCGTATCACGGTCTTCTACCGTGATACGGCAGGCATTGATGCGGTCCTTATGAAAAAGATCCTTAATTCATTATTGATAAAACCGTCGGGTCCAGACTGCAATCTGGATTGCACCTACTGTTTCTATCTCGATCGTGCCGGACTGTTTCCCCATACGAAAACTCATCGCATGTCTATTGAAACGCTGGAAGAACTGATCAAGCAGACGATGCAGCAGGGAAGCCAGCAGATCTCCATTGGATGGCAGGGGGGCGAACCGACGCTGATGGGTCTTCCATTCTTCCAAAAGGCGGTCGAGTTCCAGAAGAAATACGGTGCAGGGAAAGCGGTCGGGAACGGATTTCAGACCAACGGTCTCTTGATCGATACAGCGTGGGCGAAGTTCTTCAATGAATATAACTTCCTTATCGGACTTTCCCTTGATGGACCGGAACATATCCACGACAAATACCGCATCGCCAAAGGGGGACAGGGTTCATGGAAACAGGTCGATGCGTGCGCACGGCTGCTGCTGGCCGAAGGTGTGGCGACCAATGCCCTTGTCGTAGTGAATGATTACTCGGTGAATTTCCCGGAAGAGATCTATGCATATCACAAAGCGCTTGGACTGAACTATATGCAGTTCATACCCTGCGTCGAAACAGATCCGAAGGACCCGACGAAGGCCGCATCGTTCTCCGTCTCAGCAGAACAATACGGAACATTTCTCACGAAGGTCTTCGATCTTTGGCACGCAGACATCGCCGATGGAGTCGCTTCGACCTCCGTCCGGTATTTCGATTCGGTCTTTCACCGCTATGTCGGATTGGAGGCGCCGGACTGCACGCTGATGAAAAGCTGCGGTGCGTATCTGGTGGTGGAACACACAGGAGATGTCTACGCATGTGATTTCTACGTGGAGAATGAATGGAAACTCGGAAATCTTAAGACACATACCTTGGAAAAGATGCTGAATTCCTCACGGCAGACAGAATTCGGGGAGATGAAAGCTGCGCTTCCGAAGGAATGCATCCCGTGCGAGTGGCTGAAAAAATGCCAGGGTGGATGCACGAAGGACAGGATCCGTGATCCCAGGGATCTCGGATCCAATCATTTTTGTGAATCATACAAGATGTTCTTTGCTCATGCAGATCAAAAATTAACAGTACTTGCCGATCAATGGATGGTTAATCAAGGCAGATAACAATGGAACGAAGAAAATTTATCAAATCGGCCGGTGTCATTGCGGGCACATCATTGCTTGGCGGACCCCTTTTCAGTGAAGAACTCTCTTCCGTATTGAATAGACCGGGCAAGAGACAGAACGTACTGTTCATAATGACGGACCAGCAGTCCTATACTATGATGAGCTGTATGGGGAACACTTGGCTGAAGACGCCGAATATGGATTCGCTCGCAAAAAAAGGATACCGCTTCGACAAGACATACTGTGCCAATCCTGTCTGTATGCCGTCGCGCTTCTCGCTGCTGACAGGACATTATGCATCAGAAGTGGGTGTGAAAGAGAATACCTCCGCCGCTGATGTCGCGAAAGTGAACGAGATCGTGAAGGATGGTGCTCTCGGAATGCTCTTCAAGAATGCCGGATATGAAACGCTCTATTACGGAAAGACACATTTATACGGTACGACCGATGTTTCCGAATATGGATTCGAACTGCACGGCAAGGATTTCTATGACGGCCCGGCTATCTTCGCGGAAAAGATCCTTCCGGACCTTGCCAAACGTAATGGATCGAAACCGTTCTTTATGCTCCTCTCGTTCATGAATCCTCACGATATCTGCTACAAGGCAGGTATGGATAAGCGTTATCCGAACGATCTGCCTGCAGCAAACGTGCTCGAAACAAAACGCCTTCTGGAAATTCAGCAGTCACTCAGTCCCGAAGAATACCGAAGTCAGATTCCTCCCCGTCCGAAGAATACCGCACCGATCAACGGCGAGCAGCCGGAAATGGTATCGATGAGCTCCGAATGGCGCGACTGGAACGACGATCAATGGAATCTCTATAATTGGATGTATCATCGTCTGACGGAAACAGTGGACAGACAGATCGGCAGAGCGCTCACAGCGTTGAAAGAATCCGGACTGGAAGATGACACCATCATTATCTTCACATCAGACCATGGCGAGATGAACGGTGCACACGGGTTGATCCTGAAAAATGTGATGTTCGAGGAGAGTCAGCGTGTTCCGTTCATCTTTGTCGGGAAGGATATCCGGGCGAATGTGGTCGATCCGTCGACGCTTGTGTGTAACGGACTCGATCTCCTTCCGACCATCTGCGATCTGGCCGGCATTGACGTGCCGAAAGGTCTTCACGGAGTCTCACTCAAACCGTTCCTTACAGGTGAGGGTAAAAAACCATCAAGAAAATATATCGTCACCGAGGATTTCAATTCATTCCAGATCACCGACGGCCGGCATAAACTAACGGTGTATGAATTGCCGGGCAATCCGGAGATCCTCACGGATATCAAGAATAACCCGGGTGAGACAGTCAACTATGCCGATGATGCATCCTATCTTCAAATCAAGACTGAATTGAAAAAGGAATTGATGGCGAACCTGGAGAGGCGAGGACTTGCCCCACTCGCACAGGACAGGACGATCAAGAATATCCGAAAAACGGAAAAAGAAATATCGGCAGGGAAAAAAGGAAAGAAGAAAAATAAATCCAATGATGATCAAGAATAATTCCTTACACAACATTTTGAACCAACGCAGAGGAATTGTTTGGTGCCGACGATTGATCAGAATCGCTGCAATGATCTTTCTGTTCCGTGCCGGTGATACTGTTTCTGCAGAACCGGTGAACGGTATTGTGACTGTCTCAACGATCGAAGAACTGCGCACCGCAATACAGTCCGCCGTGCCCGGAACTCGCATCGTCCTTTCGGACGGTGTGTGGCATAACGCTGATATTGATTTCCGTGCAACCGCTACCGCCGCACATCCGGTCGTTCTCCAAGCGCAGACCCCGGGACGTGTGATCTTTGACGGTTCGTCTTCACTCACATTCTCACAGCCGCATCTGATCGTGGACGGAGTTTTCTTCCGGAACGGCGCCATCAGCAAAGGTTCAGTTGTCACATTCAATTCGGACAGCTGCCGACTGACGAACAGTGCGATTATTGACTATAATCCGGACGAGTTCGACACACGATACTATTGGATCTTTTTTCACGGCAGCTACAACCGTGTGGATCATTGCTTTCTGAAAGGGAAGAATAACTTGAATCCGGTAGTGGGGAATGATAATGAGAATTCTCGGTACAATCGGATGGATCATACCTACATCAAGGATATCCCATATGTGGCAGATGCAAACGGAAGAGAGATCCTTCGGATATGGGGTTACGGTCACAGCGATGAAATGGGTGTTGACGGTTCCTTCTTTACCGTGGAATATAACCTCTTTGAGCGGGCACACGGCGAGGGGACGGAGATTGTCTCTCTGAAATCCAATCACAATATCGTCCGCTATAACACCGTTCGCGCCACGCGCGGCGGTATGACCGGCAGACGGGGTCACTATAATACGTTTGAAGGGAATTTTATCCTTGGTGAGAATCAGGAAGGTTCAACCGGAATTCGTGTAGCGGGACAATTTCAGCGAGTGATCAATAATTATATCAGCGATGTCACGGAAGATGGATTGAGACTGATCGCCGGCGAATATGTTGAATCCGCTTTGACGGACCGCTATAAACCGTTCAAAGAAAAAGGGACCTCCGGCAGGGTCCCGAAATATAGTCAGGTGAAGAACAGTCTGTTCGCTCATAATACCGTGGTGAATGCGGGCGGATACGGCATCGATATCGGATTCAATTATAAGAGTCAGTGGCCGGAAACGCAGATGATACTCCTTCCGGAAGAGAATTCATTCATCAACAATCTGATCGTCCGTACGAAAAAGAGTGCCGTCAATGTCACCGTTCCTGCAGAGGTGCCGCGGCTTGGTCGTTTGAAATTCGCTCCGAACAGTTTCAGCGGGAATATCATCTTCGGTGATCAATCTTTTTCTGCTGCGCTTCCCGCCGGTATTCAATGGACGGACCCGATGCTTGGCTCCGACAGTGAGGGAATATACCGGCTGAAAAAAGAAAGTCCTGCGGTGAATGCCGGAACGGCATCCGATGTGAAGAGTGATCTGAATGGTCAGGTCCGCGACACCCGTCCGGATGTCGGTGCTGAAGAATACGGCACCGGACATCCTCGCCGTCCCTTGAATGCTGAAGATGTCGGTCCTGAGTGGATCAAGATCAGACGAAGATCCGGGGAGCAATTGTAGTATCGATCCATCGTTGTCCATGAACATCAGAAAAGGAATATGATATGAATCAAACACGTCGTGAGTTTTTATCCAGCAGTGCGGTGATCGGTATTGGCGGAATGATCAGCGTGTCACCGCTGAAGGAACTCTTCGGAATGAATGTTCTTGAAATGAAATCCATCACAGCTCGGAGAAAGAATGTTCTGTTCATCGCCGTCGATGATCTCCGTCCTGAATTGGGATGTTACGGTCACCCGATGGTCAAGTCTCCGAATATCGATGCACTTGCAAAGGCCGGGGTCCTGTTCGAGCGGACGTACTGCCAGCAGGCGGTCTGCGGACCGACCAGAGCGAGCCTTCTCACCGGAAAACGTCCCGACACAACGAAGGTGTACGATCTGAAGACGCATGTGCGGAAAGCGAATCCCGATATCGTCACACTGCAGCAGCACTTCAAGAACAACGGATACTTCTCCGAAGGATTAGGGAAATTATTCCACGGATCTCAAGAGGATGAACCGTCCTACAGCATCCCTCACCGTACAGCGAAAGCACCTGTGTACGCCCTGGAAGAGAATGCAAAGCTTCAAAAAGACGGCGGAAAGAAATCGACGAAAAATGCGGACGAAGCGGATGCGGAATCACGGATGCGCGGTCCGGCTGTCGAATGCGCCGATGTTCAGGACAATGTGTATGAGGATGGAAAATGCTGCGAGATGGCGATCGAATCGCTTCAGCGGCTCGCTCCGAAAGCAAAAGCCAAGAACACAGCGGACCGGCAGCCGTTCTTTCTCGGCGTCGGATTCCGGAAACCGCATCTGCCGTTCATTGCGCCGAAGAAATATTGGGACCTGTATGACCGTTCCAAGATACCGATGCCGTATGCCGAAAAACCGAAGAACGCGCCCGATCTCGCCTTCACGAATTGGAATGAACTTCGTTCCTATTCCGATATCCCGGATGTCGGTCCGTGCGACGAAGCAAAGACACGCGAGTTGATCCACGGATATTATGCCTGCGTCAGTTACACGGATGCACAGGTCGGAAAACTGATGGCGGAACTTGATCGGCTCGGTCTGCGGAAGGATACCATCGTCATTCTCTGGGGCGATCACGGGTGGAAATTAGGCGAATACTCGCAATGGTCCAAGCACACCAATTTCGAATTGGATACACGTGTTCCGATGATCATCTCCGATCCGGATTATCCTGCAGGACGCCGAGTGAATGCGTTGACGGAATTCGTCGATATCTATCCGACACTCGCAGAACTCTGCGGTCTTCCCGTCGCAGCCGATCTAGAAGGATCGAGCTTCGTTCCGTTGATGAATGATCCGAAACGGACATGGAAGGAAGCGGCGTTCAGTCAGTATCCCCGCGGAAAGAAGATCATGGGATATTCCATGCGAACGGATCAGTACCGGTACAATGAATGGATCGAACTGAAATCCAAGGATATCATTGCCCGGGAATTGTACGATCTGAAGAATGATCCGCTCTGCAAAGAGTGCATCGTGGAAAGACCGGAGCATGCCGCACTGGTTGCACAACTCCACGACATGCTGACTGCCGGATGGCAGAAAGCGAGACCGTGATCCACTGGAAAGATGCGGCGGAATAGAACGACAAGCGTTCCGGAGCCGCACTCACCTCAACGACAGGTAATGAGAGCAATGATCAGAATATATTTATTGGTACTCATCGTCTTCGCCGGCTGCGCCTCGGTACAGGAATCCGGGGGACAAAAACTGCCGTTAGAAAAACTTGAACCGGTGGTGGATATCATCTCACACAAAGTGACACAGACCGTACGGGAAATGAGCGGGGACTCGATCCTGTATCCGCGCAGTGTTCCGATCGACGGGAAGTGGAGGACCATTCCGATCGAGGATTGGACGAGCGGATTCTTTCCCGGAATTCTATGGAATGTGAGTGAATTGTCCGGCGATACTTCCCTGAGGACATCGGCAATGCGGTGGACAGAAGGACTGACTCCGCTCCAGTATTATTCCGGTTCGCACGATATTGGATTCATGGTGTATTCCAGTTTCGGGAATGGATTCCAATTCACGAAGAATGAATCCTATAAGGAAGTACTGATCCAGACAGCCAGGACCCTGACCACGCGGTATCGGCCTGTGGTCGGCTGCATCAAATCATGGGATAACCGCGTCTGGCCGTTTCCGGTGATCATCGATAATATGATGAATCTGGAGCTGTTGTTCTGGGCATCGAAGAACGGCGGCACTCAGCAGATGTACGATATTGCATATTCCCACGCCGAAAAAACAATGCAAAATCATTTCCGGCCCGATGGGAGCACATATCATGTGCTCAGTTATGACACGACCGACGGTCAGGTGGATTGGAAAGGGACCTCACAGGGATATTCCGATTCATCATGCTGGTCGCGAGGTCAAGCGTGGGCGATCTACGGATTTACGATGTCGTACCGCTATACGAAGGATGAGCGATTCCTTGCAACTGCACGGCATGCAGCGGATTATTTTATCGGCCATCTGCCGGATGATAAGGTTCCGTACTGGGATTTTCAGGCTCCCGGTATTCCGCATGAGCCGCGTGATGTCTCAGCGGCCGCCATTGCCGCATCCGCACTGTTGGAATTGAGCGGTTGTGTGAAAGAAAGAAGAGAGCAGGTGAAGTATTTTGAATCAGCAGTGTCCATTCTGGAAGCACTCATGCAAAAACCGTATTTCGACGAAGGTGCCAGAGAATCGTGCATTCTCCAATACGGTGTCGGAAACAAACCGGCGGGGCGGGAAGTTGAAACATCATTGATCTACGGCGACTATTATTTCATCGAAGCGATCATGCGATTGAAAAAGGTCCAGCCGATGTTCGCAGACATTCATCGACGATAGAAGTTAGGCAACGGCACATCGAAAGAAACAACATCGAGTGCTTCACACAGACAAATTTATCGTGCACTAAAGGTACATCATTATGAGAACTACTGTTATTCTCTTTTTCCTTCTTGCAACGCTTGCCACTGCACAAAACTCAGGCAAGATCGCCGGCCGGATATCCGATGCGAAATCCGGAGAACACCTTCCGTCCGTCAACGTGGTCGTACGCGGTACGCCTATGGGGGCTTCGAGTGATGTCGACGGCAATTATTATATCCTCAATGTTCCGCCGGGTGTCTATGAAGTATCGGTCTCGATGATCGGATACCGCGGAGTGGTCCAAAAGGATGTCATCGTCAACGTCGATAGAACGACAGCGGTGAATTTTTCATTGATGGAGTCGGTGGTGCAGGGCGAAGAAGTGATCATCACCGCGGTCCGTCCCGATGTGGAGAAGGAGAAGACCTCAACGAGCGAGATCCGCCGAGGCGAGGATGTCGTGAACGTTCCCGGGATCCAGGATATCGCGAACGTGCTCACACTGAATGCCGATGTCAGCGACGGTCATTTCCGCGGCGGCCGGGAGAACGAGGAACTCTACAATCTTCACGGAATGGGGATCATGAATCCTCTCACGTCCGGCTCGGCCTTCAATCCTATTATGAGCGCCGTGGAAGAAGTGGAAGTGATCACCTCGGGTTTCGGCGCACAATACGGGAATGCACAATCGGGTATCGTCAATATCACGATGAAGGAGGGACGTTCGGATAAATGGATCGCTCGTGGTGAGATTCGGTCGCGCCTTCCCGGTTTGAAACATTTCGGTCCGAGTCTTTGGGATACAGTGAACAATCCGTATATGGCGAATCGTCTTTCGCTGGCGCAGTGGAAAGGTTCGGAAGGAACGGTCTCGGGACGCTTCGGCGGATATGCATCGACGGCCCCTTCCCGTGCGGCATTGCTGCATACCAACTGGCTGATGCAGGCGCATCGGACCTTTGGTGACAGTTATGACGATCTGGTGGATTACACACTCGATGCGAACTTCGGCGGTCCGCTGACAGAGAATGTCCGTATGTTCATGGCGGTCAATTCCAAGACAAGCTGGGCATTGCTCCCGACTCCGGAGCCGAACATCAGCCGGCAATTTATGGGAAATCTGGCGTTCGATGTGGGGAGCGGTATGTCGCTGAGATTCAGCAGCGCGTATTCCCGTGCGGATGGAAATTCCTTCAATGATAAGAGCGGTGTCGGCTGGTATGAGTGGGTATGGGATCAGGTCTTCAATATCGACAGAACGATCGACGAGAATGTTCAAATGGGTTTGCGCTGGTCCCACGCATTGAGCAAGAGTACGTTCTATGAAGTGAAGGTAAATTCTTTAAGAACAAGTTCACGGCAGGGTCCCCCCGCTATCGATCCGTATGAGGATTATTATAATCCCCCGTTCCCCGTATGGGACCAGTCGTGGGACGGGAAGGATGTCGGGGATTATTTCCTGTACGGCAGGTTCAACAGCAGTATCACATCGGAAGAGACGCAGACACTGAGCGTGGATGCTTCGTTCACAAGTCAGGTATCGAATTCTCACATGCTTCTCGCCGGTATCCAGGGGAATTGGTACACACTCGATGTTGATAATCAGTATGGCATCGGCGGTAAGAACGCATCGGTTTCCCGGTACACGGTCCATCCGTTCGAAGGAGCGGTCTACCTGCAGGATAAGATGGAATTCGAAGGGATGATCGCCAATGCGGGAATACGGTTCGATATCTACAATCCGAACGTTCAATATTATACGGATATCTTCTCTCCGTACCGGTACACCGACAGTCTCGGCAATTCAAAGATGAATGAGGCATTGGCGTCAAAATCGAAGACACCGGCGGTCACCGGCATTCAGCCGCGCATCGGTATCTCGTTCCCCGTTTCGATCGCAACGGTCTTCCATGTGAATTACGGTACGTTCATTCAGCGTCCTCCGTTCAACCGCATTCTGAACAGGAGGGTGAGCAACGCAGATATCTCGAACGGTGTCATCTCTCAGATACCCAGCATCATCGGTAATCCGAAATTGAAACCGGAAATGACCAACAGTTATGATATCGGTGTGACGCAGGGATTGGGCGAGGGATTCACGGTCGATATCAGCGGATACTATAAAGATGTACGGAATTTGATCCAGCAGGCGCAGTTCCATGCAATTTCAGGAGCTCCGTATTTAACATACATCAACCGTGATTATGCCGATATCAGAGGATTCCGTGTCGGCTTCGCAAAACGAAGCGGAATGGTAACCGGTTCGCTCAATTATACATTCGGAGTCTCGACAGGAAAGAACAGCTCGGCACTCGGACTTCTCTTCCCGGATATCTATGAATCGGGTGCGAATATCGATCCGAGTCCTGAAGATATCTATCTGGATTTTGACAGGACCCATAATCTCGTGGCGAATCTGATCCTGACGACACCGGAGAACTGGGGGACTGAGATGTTCGGGATCTATCCGTTCGAACAGTGGACGTTCGCTGCAACAGGTTTTGCCCGAAGCGGCCGGCCGTACAATTCACAGATCAATAAGTTGACCATGATGGGCCTGCGTACTCCTTCCGAATACAATGTGAACCTGAAGATTACGAAACAGGCGTCAAAATTCTTCGGAACGAATGCATCGTTCTATGCAGAGGTGACCAATCTGTTCAATGACCGTATCTATGACTACAACGCATTGTTCAATCCTAACACGCAAGCCGGACTTGGTCTTGAGGAATACACGAAGAAATTCGAACAAGGTGAGAATATCACATACTTCACCCATCCGGACAGTCCGTCGTATCTGGTCAATCAGGAATTCCGGCTCTTCGGCAATGCTCCCCGCTCCGTACAGGTGGGAATGATCATCAACTTTTGAATTGGTAAGGAGTAAGACATGCAACAGAAAACATCACTCACTCTTCTCGCGGCCCTGTTTGTTTGTGTGAACGCAGCGTGGTCCCAAACGGATTACCTGATCCACAAACGGGGAATGCTGCATCAAGCCGTGTATAAAACGGGAGCGCTCGGAAGGGGAGCCTATCAAAATTCCGGTACGACGGAGCCCGGCGTTCCCTCGTTCGAATGGCCGGCACATTCCGCGATCACGTTGGACGGTGTCACGTATACCGGTCAGCACAATTCATTCGGCGGAGGTGTTCAGATCGGTGCTACACCGATCGATACGGTGGCCGCAGCGCGTTTGTATGCATACTGCGGCGGCGGAACCAATGCGCTTCCTCAGCAGAATTCGTTTCCGATTGCCGGTGCTGACAAACGGATCGAGAATTATCCCGTGCTGGCGAACGGGGAACTGAATCCTGCTTACAATCCGGACGAAGCGGAAGAGGTCATCATTACCAAATGGGCCACACCGACCGGAATCACCATCACCCGCACGAGCCGATCGTGGAGTTTCCCAGACTATGATGATTTCATCATCTACGAGTATGAATTTGAGAATACCGGTGATCTCGACGGGAATCCCTCAACACCGAATTCCACTCTGCAGCTGAATGATGTGATCATCAATTTTTCTCACGGACTGACGGGAGGGAAATTCGGTTATGATCGTTCAGCCGGCTGGTCGCAGATAGGAATTGCCGGCAAGGATTATCAGGCGCATTTCGACATGAAACGCTGGCTGCAGTACGGACTGCACCGAACCGGAAATCCTGAAAAGACCTATTTCAATCAGTGGTCACAAACAGGAAAATTCGGCGGAGGATTATTGAGTCCTCAAAGTCCCGGAATGATGGTCCTCTATTATGATACGACCCATCTTGCACATAAAAACGAAACGATCATAAAATTCGCCAGCCCGTTGACGGAAGATCCGGTCTCCTGGGATACGTTCCAGCATTTGAAACAGCCGTATTATAACGGAGTGGAAACAGCGCAGCTGGACGGTCCCAGAACACGGACCAAAGTTTTGGATATCAACGGTGTTCGGGCCAATCCTTCCGCTACGGATCTGGCGACCTACGGACCGGACTGGGTGGGGCGCGGAGAATTCAACTGGAGACAGGCTCTGCCGCAAGCCGTTGGACGGAATTGGGCATTCGGTCCATACATTATGAAATCGGGAGAGAAGATTAGAATTACCATCGCGGAAGTGTGCGGATTCGGCGCTGCCCGGGAATCGGAAACGCAATTGGGAATGAGCAAAGGGAGGACCTATCTGCGCGATGTCGGCGGCAGTACAGGAAATGTCTCAACGGACGGCAGGACAGGCGAAGCAGGTTCGGCATCGTTCGCATTCTACGGTGTTCCGAATTATTGGACTCCTCATACACAAAAGGATCTCAACCCGCTCACACTCAATCCGTCGATCATCCACGGAAGCGACTATCTGTCGGTCTATCCGAAACCTGATTATTTGAATTCGAATGTCATCACCGTGCGTGAAGTAGCGGACCGTGCCATTCAGACCTATACCGGTGCGGCGCTCATCAATTACAGTGATTCGGCATACCAGTTTTGGCCTGAGAAATATCAGGACCGAGGGAATTATAAGATTCCCATCCCCATCCCCGCTCCGGCGATCGTTGTGCAGAATACCGCGTTAGGAGAGAATGTGATCACGTGGGGACCGCAAGTGGAATCATTCACCTCACCAAGACTTCAGGGAACGCTTGACCATTATGTCCTCTACAGATCCGATCATCCGCTGGGACGGTGGCAGCAGCTGGCAGTAGTCTCAAAACGAGCTGTGCAGTATTTCGCGAACGGTCAATACCGGTATACCGATAAGAATACACGAGTCGGTGATAAGTGGTATTACTCCGTACTCAGCGTGGATGATAAAGGAAATACAAGCGGGCGCACCAATATGACGCTGCAGGAATCGGCGATCGGTGCAACGGCATCACTCGAACATGTCTATGTTGCTCCCAATCCGTTCATTATCTCTTCGGGATACACCGGAGCAAGTGTCGGCGGGGATATCAACAAGCAACTCCGTTTCTACAATCTTCCAAAGACCTGCACGATCAGGATCTTTTCATTCAGCGGTCAACTTGTTCAGACCATTGAACACAACGAGAACAATATCCAGCATCCGTTCTTCCAGATCACCAGGAACAATCAACTGATCGCTTCCGGGGTGTATTTCTATTCCGTGAACACACCCGATGGGGCTCGCACCAGCGGCAAATTCGTTATCATCAACTAAACGAAACAGATGACTATGAGATCTTTCATCCGAATACTAATGACTGTGCTGATGCTTTCCGTTCTCTTCGGGCAGCTCCAGGCGCAAAAAGTTGGAACAACATCGTTCCAATTCCTGAAAGTGATGCCGACGGCACGCGCTACAGCGTTGGGAGATGCCTTCGTGACCCTCGCCCGGGGTGCGGACGCCGCTTTTTGGAATCCGGGAGGATTGGCGCGCATCGAAAATCAGGAGCTGACGACAACACTCACATCATGGATCTTCGATACGAAACTGATCGCGATGGCGTATGACATTCCGATGGGGAATTTGGGGAATGTCTGTTTCCAGTTTCAATATATCGATTACGGCACCATCCAGGAAACAAGGGCCGATATGCCGGACCTCGTGATCGCGCCCGATGGTTCGCGGTTCTTCAACTCCGGTCTGACCGGACGTTCATTCACTCCGTATTCGTACGTTCTGGGGATTTCCTATGCGCAGACTTTCACCGATAAGTTCTCTGCCGGCGGAACGGTAAAATATGCAATGGAATCCCTTTGGTCCGACCCTGTCGTCACCATCATCAATAAGACGACCGGCGAGGTCCGTTCAGTCAAGACCTATGCTGATGTCGTCCTCTTCGATTTTGGTATGCTCTATAATACAGGATACCGGTCAGTGCAGGTGGGTGTTGCCGTGCAGAATTTCGGCCCTCAGGTCACGTTTGTGGACAAAGCACATCCCGCACCATTGGCGTTCCGCATCGGGATCTCCGGGAATCTGTTCGGGAAAGAGGGACTCTTCTTCACGGATGATGTGAACCGCTTGACGCTGGCGTACGATCTGTTCCAGCCGAATGATTATCTGCAGCAGATGCATATCGGCGCAGAGTATTCATTCTCGGAGTTCATCGCGCTGCGGGGCGGATACAAAGTGGATTATGACAGTGAAGGGTTGACCTATGGTTTCGGTATCAACAGCGCTCTCTCGGGCTGGCCGGTCAGTATCGATTACAGTTACGGAAAGATGAATGAATTTTTGAATAATGTTCATCGCATCAGTTTAGGAGTGCAATTCAAATGAACAGAAAATCTCTTCAAAGAAAATTCTCCGCACTGCTCTTCTCGGGACTGTGCGGGACATTGCTGGCCTTCGCTCAACCCGCGTCCGGTCCCCTGAATATTCAGGGATTGGATCAACGGAGCATCAACGGTATCCGCACCCGCGCAATGGGAGGAGCATCGACGGCAAGCGTCAATGATGCATCAGCGCTATTCTCCAATCCTGCAGCACTCACCCGCATCACCTCCATGGAGGTTCGGGGAAGCGGAATGTTCAGGACGACATTCAGGGATCAGAAGCAGGAATGGGTGCCGTACATGACCAATCCGGGATTGAGCGTACTGTTTGAAGGACTCACTCAATATATTCCGATTCCACTGGACAGCAACGGGAATAATCTTCCGCCGTGGAAGACCTTGCAGCGTCAGTATGACGATCTGAAGCCGAATTGGGAACGGAGCAACTCATCGGTCCTGCCGCTCTCGCTTGCCGCCGCACTGCCGGTGAATATCGCCGAGTTCAACTTCACCGCAGGTCTTGGCGTTGCTCAGCGGTTCGATCTCGATCATTATTACCGGAACAACAATTCCCTTTCTCCGTACCTCGGGCAGCTCCGGCCGGATCCGAAGATCATCACCAAACCGATTGATACCGTTCATGCACAATGGTTCTCATACACCCGTGAACGGACCGGCACCATCTACGGGATCACACCCGGTATCTCGACGGTGCTCTTCTCAGGTGTGAGCGTCGGTGTGTCGGCAACGATGCTGACCGGATCAAGCGATGACAAGGAATACCGTGTTGAACGGGGACATATCAATCTTGCAACGAATAATAAATCGACCGCAACGGATTTTATGGTCGATACAGTCTATTACCGTCAGTCCAAAGTCGGCACGTCAACATACAGCGGAACGACGTTCACGCTCGGAGGATTATTCCAGCAGGAGCGTTTCAGTATCGGTGTGACCGTGAAACCGGCCTATACGCTGACGCGGTCGTGGAACAGAGTCGTGACCAGTCTGGATACAACGCCAAAGCCGTTTCCGATCCGTATCGACAGTGTGACCGTCCGCTCCTTTTCGGAGAGCGGGAAGCAGTCACTGGATTTCCCGGTGGAATATTCGATCGGAGTCATTATCACACCGACGGACCGATGGACAGTTGCATTCGATTATGAGGTCCGGAATGTCGCAAAGATGAAATTGTCCTCAGCAACGGGCCCCGAGACGCACTTGTGGACCAATGATCAGGGGACGATCTCGTTCGGTGCGGAATATCGAGCAAGCGATCTGCTCGCACTCAGAGGAGGATATCGTGAGGATATTCAGGCATTCTCTCCGGATGGTGCGGCCATCATCGGCGAACCGGCACGCGGAGGAGTCTATTCGTTCGGCACAGGATTCACATTCGGCAACATGCTCGTCGATATGGCTTATGAATATTCCCTGCTGACGTATCAGGATATCTATCAATCGAATGTCAATCATCAATCGAACATCGGTCATCAGCTGATGATGGAGTTCGGTTACAAGTTCTAACAACAGATTCTCTTTTGGACAGAGAACAAACGAAAAACAATGTTTGCCGCCGGCCATTGTGCACAACTGCAGGATGGAAGTGACGGTAAGGAGCGATATGAAAAATAGAATGATATGTACGGTCATCGCCTCAGCACTTCTGATGATGAGCGCATGCACTGACCAACTCGATCCGTTATCCCCCGGTACGTTGAAAGGGAAATACGCGTTGGGGGTGAAAGCGCTGATCCCTTTGTCGGTAGGAAATTCCTGGACCTATAGTGCGGTACTGTATGATACCGCAGGAACGGTCCGCACAAGATATACCTATACGCTGACAGTGAAGGATACCGTCACGGCAGACACGAGCCGGATCCCGCTGATATCGCCGAGTACGGACCGGCGGTCGATCAAACGGGAAGCGCTTATCTGGTATCTGCTCGAAGGTGAATCAGGCATGCGAACCTGCTGGCAGGTGGACACTTTGGAGAATGTCCGCATTCGCAGTTCCGACGACAGCCGGTTCTATGAACAATCGGCCTTTAATTTCAGAGCAGCGGTGGGGGACAGTACTGTGCGCAGATTCAAGGGGATCGATACAGTCTATTGGGCTTCCGGTGATATCGTGATCACACCGGCAGATTCGCTGAGGAGCCGTCTTGTGTCGACCGGAGGCGACACGGTGCGGACAACGTTGGGTTCGACCTCCTATTTCCACTACCGGGAATCATACGATGTCCATACCGATTATACGGATTATTTTTTCAAACCCGGATTTGGACTCATTGCACGTGAAACATTCCGGCGCACGGCCGGCGGGACGATGGTCCGTATCCGCCGTGATGAATTGGTCTCTTATATGTTCAAATAAATTCTTTGGTCTTGATATCAATACAGTTCTTCATCTCCTTCAGGAATGTATAATGAAAAATATCCGTTTATTGTCCATCATTCTTCTTATTACTGTTTCCCTCACCCGGGCACAGACGAATGTCGATGTCATTATTTCGCTGCACGGTGGAAGTGCCATACCGTCAACTCCTATGTCGTTCTCGCACTACTGGAAGATGAATTATGGCGGGGGCGGCGGGGTGGAAATTCCTCTTTCATCCTCTGTGACCATCGGCGGGAATGTGGATTATTATCAGTTTGTCATGGATGAGGAAGGGATCAAAAACAGTTTTGCAACATCCTACATGCGCGATATCTGGGCATTCAACGATGTATCATTGAAACCGTCGGCGTCCAACAGTTCAGTGATGTCCATCGCGCTGAATGTACGCATCGAATCTCCGGATCTGAACGGATCAATCCGGCCGTATTGTGTGGTCGGCGGAGGCGTACTGAAATATACATTTGCGGAGATCGCTCTTCCGATCAGGAGCACGATCGTGATGAATGGATCTCCCGTCACGATGGTCTCGCGTCAGACGATCGCCGGAGGTGAAAAGACCGATCCGTTCCTGCAATTGGGTTTGGGAGTCAATCTTCGTATCACATCATCACTCGGTGTTTATACAGAGGTTCGATACTCCAAGGAACTCGTCAAAGGGATCGGAATGACATTCATTCCATTGAACGCAGGAGTGCTCTACACTTTGTAATATTGGTCATGACCCGACTGTGCGAACGTGCGGTCAAAAAAAAGGTTTCCTGAAATTCTTTTCTTGTTGTTCGTCACCGAACATATGGTAGTATAGATCGACGGATGCAGATGCTGAAAAACATATACCGATTGCTCTTCCTCTCCTCTTTTCTTCTCAAGGGTTATGCAGGGGAGATCCGCGTCGCATCCGTATCGGCCCTGCAGAGTGCTGTCAACTCCGCTTCGGCAGGCGACACGCTCATTCTGGAGAACGGTACTTATCTCAACTCTTCACTCTCGATCGGCACGGATCATATCACCGTTCGGGCGGAGAAGCCGGGAGGGGTGTTCCTGAACGGTGCGCAGAACATCGACATCTCCGGAAGTTATGTGACGTTCAGCGGTTTCCAATTCACATCCGGCTCTATCGGCGATGCCTATCTTATCGATGTGTACGGAAGCCACAATCTCATCTCACAATTGAATATCAACGGATATTCTGCCAAGAAATATATCGCCATCCATTCTCCCTCCCAGTACAACCGAGTGATGTTCTGTAATTTTGAGAATAAACCGGTGACTGCACCGATCGGAAATTTGGTCCACATCGATCCGGATTCGCTGAAGCCGGGATATCATACCATCAGTCAATGTTCGTTCAAGAATATGCCAGGTGCGGGAGGGGATAACGGGAATGAATGCATCAGGATCAGCAACGGCGCTACCTCGACATTCGTGTCGAGAACGGTCGTTGAGTTCTGCTATTTCACGAATACCGGTCTCGGGGACGGAGAAGCAATCTCCGTAAAATGCAGAGAAAATGTATTGCGGTACAATACATTCGCCAATAACCCGAATGCGATGTTGGTCTTTAGGAATGGCGACAACAATATCGCCTATGGAAATTTCTTCATCAACGCTGGCGGGATCAGGGTGAAGGAAGCGAATAATATTTTCTGCTACAACAATTACTTCGAGAATGCCGGTGTCGGTGGATCGAGCGAGGCCGTTTCCTATAATTTTGTCAGTCCGAATCTGAAGAATATCAATTTTCTGTTCAACACATTCGTCAATTGCGGCGATATCGATCTCGGCAGCGGCGCGACGAACAATACGTGGGCAAACAATCTCTTTAAAAAGAGCGGCACGATCTTCTCAGGTTCTCCTTCAGGGATCGCGTGGTCGGGGAATATCTATCAAGGAACGCTCGGAATGTCTATCCCGGCAGGCATGAAAGAAGCCGACCCGCTTCTTGTGCTGAATTCGGACGGATACTATGGACTTTCTTCCGTGAGTCCTGCCGTCAATGCGTCCAGTGCTGCCATCCCGGCGATCATGGATATTGCCAATGTGGATGACGATCCATCGTTCCTGCTGGACATCAGCGGACAACCGCGCCCCGGACCGATGAATGAAAAGGATGCAGGATGTGACGAGTTTACCGGCGGTCCCATCAAGAATCGTCCGCTAAAACTTTCCGATGTCGGACCGTCGTATCTCGGCGGTCCTTCCACCGGAGTGAACGACAACGCAGCGAAAGGGGAGCGGAAGACATCACCGTCATCCGTTGAACTGTTTGAGTGTTTCCCGAATCCGTTCAATCCGCTCACCACAATTCAATTTCGGCTTCCGGTCTCAGGGCCTGTTCGTTTGAAGATCGTTGATCTAACCGGAAAATTGATCGCGACACTGATCGACCACACATTGTCCTCCGGTGAACATCGCGCCGAGTGGAACGCATCGAAGTTTCCGAGCGGAGTGTATCTGTGCTGTCTGCAGACAAACGGAAAAGGTGAATATAAAAAGATCATCCTTCTGAAATGAATGACCGTTCCGCTCCCGATGGGAACGTAGATCGTTACGTGAGTGTGGAATGTCCCAACGGTTGACCATTATTTTGTATTTCGTTTTTCCTGTCTGCAATGTCCTGTTCTCCCAATGGCATTCTTCGCTCGTATCTCCCGGTGCAGACGGCGCTTTGATCTATAAAACGGACAAGAAAGGGAATCGCATCCCTGATTTCAGTTTTGCAGGTTACAAGAACGGGAATGTTCCGATCCCGTCCGTTCCGGTTGTGGATACTGTTGCACCGGTGACCGGAGACAATACCCTTAATATCCAGTCCGCCATCAACAGAATCGCAGCTCGTCCCATGGGAGCAAACGGCTTCAGAGGAGCCTTGCTGATGAAACCCGGAAGATACCGCGTTGCGTCGATATTGTACCTTAATGCATCGGGAGTTGTGCTGCGCGGGGCAGGGGAGGGAAGTGATTCAACGAATAATACGATCATTGCTGCAACCGGAGACAGTCTTTCTCAGCCCGCCGTTCTCGTCGCCGGGGGAGGCGGACTCGATCCATCGAACAATGCCGTGTGGCCCGGAAGGATCGGTACAAAAGTGAATGTTACATCGGATACCGTCTTCGTGGGTGGCCGAACCTTTCAGGTGGCGGATGTCAGTCAGTTCTCACCGGGAGATAATATTGTGTTGTTCCACGATGATACCACGCCGTGGAAACGCGCTGTAGAGTGGGGCGGCGTTCCGAACGATACCGGCGTCAATTCGTACTGGGCGAACGCAAATCTCGAGATCAAATACAATCGGTACATTACTTCGATCCAGTCTTCGACTAAAACGATCACCGTGGATGTTCCTTTGTATACGACAGTGGTCCGTTCTCTTTCTCAGTCAGTCATCTACAAGACGGACCGTGCCGGTATCCTGACAAATATCGGAATTGAAGATATACGGGTGGATATTCTTAATCCATTCGGTCAATCACCCGCTGCGGACGGAGATGAACGGCATCATGCGCAGGACGGGATCTATCTCGGGATGATCGAAGATGCGTGGGTGCGCCGTTGCACGGTCCTTCATTTCGTCAGATCGGGGATCATTACGGCTGTAGCAGCACGAGTGACCATTGACTCATGCAGCGCCGTCGATCCGATCAGCACGATCGACGGACAGCGCCGGTACAATTTCGATTCGGATTATGGTTCTCAAATGATCCTCTTCAGTAATTGTTACGCCAGGTACGGACGCCATTCGTTCGCCGTCAATGGAACGAGCACGGTCTCCGGGGTCGTATTCTATAATTGCATATCGGAACTGGCGTTCGCTCCGAGTGAAGGGCATCGTCTTTGGTCGCAGGGACTGCTCTATGATAATTATCATGACTTGAAGAGAAGCGACGGTCCAACGGAACGGGCATTGGGGTTGTATAACCGCGGAAGCGGCGGTTCAGGTCATGGATGGTCGGCGGTTCATTCTGTTGCCTGGAACTGCAGTGTCGGTACCGGGGCGATCATCATTCAGCAGCCGCCGACTGCTCAGAATTATGCCGTGGGATGCTCCGGTGTTGTTTCCGGTGTAACACCACCGGCACCGTTCGATCAGCCGGAAGGGTATATCGAAGGGACAAACATTCCCGGAATTTCCCCTGCTTCACTATACTTGAAACAATTGGATGATAGAATGAATACGATAACATCAGTGAATGAACCTTATGAAGATGAACTCGAAGAGCGGACCATCCAAACGGAACATAATACCGTCTCCGCATTTCCAAATCCGTTCAACCCAAAGACCACGATCCGGTACCGAATTACCGCTCCATCGGATGTTCGCTTGACCGTCTGTGACATTCTGGGAAGAGAACTGGACGTATTGGTCGATGAATACAGATCTACGGGAACATATCAAACGGAATGGAATCCTATGGATATTGCCAGCGGTGTCTATCTCTGTATGCTCAGGACCAACGCCAGCATTACGGTACAACGGATCTCATTCCTGAAATAGGGGCCGCTCTGAAAAGGAAAGAGGAATACATTTATGACGAAGTATTATCAAAAAATTATTCTGATCGTGCTCCTGACCGCCGTTGGCGTCTATGCCGATGAAGCGGCGGTCAAGGATTCCATCACGTTCGACAATGAGTATGTGACGGTGCTTCGGAATTCTTCCTTAAGGACGTATGACGGATACACTGCACGGGTGATCGTTGCACTATCCGATATGGTGATTGTCCGTCACAAAAAAGAACGGTCTCTGCACCGCGGCACCGTTGAAGTGATACCGTCACAAGAGATGTTCAAGCAGCCGGCGGGTGACTATTTCGAAATAAATATTAAAAAGGATCATCCGCCGCTGACAGAGCCGGAGCAATGGATCGAACCGCAAATGAATACGATGATCTATCAGGACGAACAGTTCCGCATCTTTGAGGAACGGCTTCCTCCCGGCGGTGAACGCGCTCTGCACAGCCACGCTCAGAGACTCGTCGTCCGCCTGAATGATGTTCGGTTGACCGATCCAAGGACCCATCCGGACGGTACTCCGGGCGGCGGAAGACAAGTACCGAATACGGTGAAATTTGCCGAGCCGGTAGTGCACGTTGTGAAGAATCTCAGCGACATTCCTCTGTTCAATATTGTCATTGAATTCAAACTTCCATCCAAAATAAAGTGAACAGATCGATGAGAACTATGGTCCACGGAGTATCGTATGAATAAATTCATCACTGCTATGGGAATCGCCGCACACATCGGCTTGAGTGTCACTCAGTTGACGGCGCAATCAAAGAAGCCGAACATACTGTTCATTGCCGTCGATGATCTGAAGCCGATCCTGGGATGTTACGGCGACAGGATGATCAAAACGCCGAATATCGACCGTTTGGCAAAACGCGGAACGGTCTTCACGCAATCATACTGCCAGCAGGCGGTCTGCGGACCGACACGCGCGAGTTTAATGACCGGACTTCGTCCCGACAATACGAAAGTGTGGGATCTGAAAACAAAGATGCGTGATGCCAATCCGAATGTTGTGAGTCTTCCGCAATATCTCGTTGAATATGGATACTCGACACAGGGGATCGGGAAGATCTATGATCCGCGCTGTGTGGACAATGAACTGGACAGTCTCTCGTGGAGTGTTCCGTATTACAAGAACTCCAATGCATTCGTCTCCGAAGGTACCGGTGCACCGGAGTTGGGATATCAATTGCCTGAAACGAAAGAGAAAATCAGGACCTACAGAAAAGAAGCGGAAAGCAAAGGTTTATCGGGAAGTGCAGTAACGGATTATATACAGAAATTCATCCGGCCGACCACAGAATGCCTGGACGTACCTGACAATGCGTTCACCGACGGTTCGAACGCTCTCTACGCGAAAACGATCCTTGGACAGTTGTCGAAAAAAGATACTCCGTTCTTCTTTGCCGTCGGATTCAGTAAACCGCATCTGCCGTTCGTTGCGCCGAAAAAATACTGGGATCTTTATCAGCGTGATGCAATGCCGCTTGCTCCTTTTCAGCAAAAGGCAAAGGACAGTCCGGACCTTGCATATCATCGGGCATCGGAGATCTATGCCTATTCCGATATCCCTTCCATTGCATCGTTCTCCGATACGAAAGGCGGAGGATTGGATATACCTGTGGAAAAACAGAAAGAACTCATCCATGGATATTATGCGGCCGTTTCATATACGGACGCTCAGGTCGGCATTCTGCTGAACACACTTGATTCCCTCGGACTCACGAAGAATACGATCATCGTCTTGTGGGGGGATCACGGATGGCATTTAGGGGACCATAATCTCTGGTGCAAGCATACTAACTTCGAACAGGCTGCACGCGCGCCGTTGCTGATATCGGCGCCGTGGTTGAAACCGTCTGTAACTGCATCCTTGACGGAATTTATCGATATTTATCCAACAATCTGTGATTTGGCAGGCGTACCGGTGCCCGGTTCGGTCGACGGAATAAGTCTTGTACGGGCAATGAAAGAACCAAAATATCAATTGAAGGAGTATGCCGTCAGTCAATTCCCGAGAACGGAGAACGCGATGGAAACGCAGAGACTCGGATATTCCACAGGAAAGTTCATGGGATATTCGATCCGTTCCGATCGATATCGGTATACGCTCTGGATGAAGGATGGGTACAGGAGCAGCATGCCGTTCAGTGAAGATCTTGTCGTTGCTTCGGAATTATATGACTATAAAAACGATCCGAATGAGACGGTGAATATTTCCCGGGAGATGAAAAACTCTTCCGTTTTAAAAGATATGCACGGAAAGATGCTGCAATTCTTTAAGGGTCAATTGAAAAAGAATTAGAGCTGTTTGGATTCTATTGTTGCGAACCATCAATATATTCACTCGCAAACGCATCTGTCAATAAGATTACCGTTGAGACCTCTGAAGTATTCAATATTGCGTCATTCCGGACCACCCTGAGCGAATTCGAAGGGTGCCGAAGAAATCTTGGTTTTCAAATTCATTTTGGAAAAGATTGCTTCGCCGCTTCGCTCCTCGTCCCTAGGGGACCCCCTTGGGCAATGACTTTTTCAGAGGCTTCCTGTTATAATTTTTTGCGTCTTTGCCCGCCTCAGGCTGGCTTTGCGAGAGGAGGCTTTCAGATCATTCAAATAGTATATCACCATTGGAGAGAACGTGAACGGATGGAAACCGGAATTATTTTGAAACGATATCCTTTCACTAAATTGCGTACGAACGTTCTGTTCGCAGTTCTTGTGTTTGCGTCCGTTCTTTTGAAAGCACAAACCGTTCAACAGATACGGAGTGTCGAATGGAATATCGACAACCTATCATCAATCGGTGGATATCCGGTGACGGTCTACGGAAATCCAGCCGTGCATCAATATCCGGAAGGGAAAGCCGTTGAATTCGATGGTGTTGATGACGGTTTGATTGTCCGTGGATGTCCGCTGAATAAAAGTAAGAACTTAACTATTGAGGTTATTTTTAAACCTGACTCAGCGTCACCGGAAAATGGTGAAGAACGGTTCCTTCATATCCAGAATCCATCCGCAGAGTCCAGAAGGATCCTGTTGGAACTTCGGATCAATGCACGGCAGGAATGGATCGTGGATACGCATGTCCGGTCCGATCCATCATTCCTGACGCTGTTGGCCAAACCGTTCCCGCATCCGGTCGGACAATGGTATCATATCGCGTTGGTCTATCAAAACGGTATTGCAACACATTATGTGAACGGCAAAAAGGAAATGAGCGGACCGGTTGACTATCTTCCTATTGACAGTGCGTTCGTATCGATCGGAATGAGGATGAACCAGCGCTCCTTTACTCGCGGTGCTGTCCGATCCGTCAGAATGACGAATGAAGCGCTGACACCCGGTCAATTCCATAATCCGTTTGCGGAGGACCCGCATGCGCTTATTAAAGGCAGTATGGAACTCCTGTATTCTGATGATTTCGACAAACCGAACAATGATTGGATCACCGAATTCGAAAAACCCGAAGGTTCTTCCATAGGGTTCGTTCAAAGCACAATGGACGTAAGCAGTGCAGCCGGCGCATCAATCTGGTTCAAACGTCAATTAGAAGGGAATATCGTCGTCATGTATGACGCTACCGTGGTAGTGAACGGAGGTCCGAACGATCGAGTTTCTGACCTGAATGCATTTTGGATGGCGACCGATCCGAAAAACAAGGATCTCTTCACTCGAAAAGGGAAGTTTTCGGAATATGACGATCTCGATCTTTATTATAGCGGCATTGGAGGACATGACAATACGACCACACGCTTCCGGAAATATTTCAGCACCGGTGACAAACCGATCGTGAAGGAATATCTCGATCCGCAGCATTTGCTCAAAGGGAATATCCGGTACAGAATAATGATCGTTGTACAGGATGGCCGCACACTGATGATGGTGAATGATGATATCTTCTTCGATTATCACGATACGGCTCCGTTGACAAAAGGATATTTTGCATTCCGGACAACACGAAGTCATCAGATCATGGACAATTTCAAAGTCTTTAAAATAGTCAGGAGCAAATAGCAGGATGAGGATTCTTCGATGTTCTATTCCCGTCACCATTGTCATGATGAGTGTTCTCTTCCAGGGATCCCCTGCACAGGCAAAAATGTGCACACCGCACTTTGTTCAGATGGAGAAAGTAACGTACTACAGCGACATGTTCGCCAAAGGTACGAAGCGAATCTCCCCGGAACTCTCTCTCTTCCTTCGGACAGCGGATTCGCTCCTTGGAATGAAGCCGGTATCTGTTATGGACAAACTGCAAACGCCCCCCAGCGGCGATAAACATGATTTTTTAAGTATGGGTCCGTATTGGTGGCCCGATTCCACAAAAGCAGACGGACTCCCATACATACGAAAGGACGGTCAGCGTAACCCTGAATATTATACGATTTCGGATCAGCACTTTTTCGGTATCATGGTATCGGCAGTGGAACAACTTTCGCTCGCGTATGCAGTGACAAAGAATAACAAGTATTCAACAGCAGCATCGGTGATGCTGCGAACGTGGTTCCTGGATCCGAACACAAAGATGAATCCTAATCTGAACCATGCACAATACATTCCGGGGATCAATACCGGAAGAGGGATTGGTATCATTGAAACCCGATATCTCTATAAAGTATTGGATGCCCTCTGTCTGCTTCGTTCCTCCTCCGCATGGGGTAAGAATGATGATGTGCAGATGACGGAATGGCTAGAACAGTATTTTCAATGGCTTACAACGCATCAGTATGGGATTGATGAATCGAACGAAAAGAACAATCACGGCACTTGGTATGACGTTCAAAAGATTTCGCTCGCATTGTTCCTCGGTAAGTCTGAGATCGCCCGCACGTCACTCGAACTGGCAAAAATGAAACGGATCTCCGCGCAGATCGAACCGGACGGGAGTCAGCCCCTTGAGCTGGCAAGAACACGTTCGTGGAGCTACAGTGTGATGAATCTAACGGCGATGTTCCATCTTGCAACATTGGGAGACAATGCAGGGATTGATCTTTGGAACTATCAAAGCGACAGTGGCGCATCGATCGGACGGGCACTTGAGTATCTGCTGCCGTTTGCCGGGAAGATGGAAACATGGAAATACCAGCAGATCAGTCAACCGGAGTCGGAATCATTATGTCGATTGTTCGATAGAGCCGTGCTGAAGTATGGGAGAGACAGATTCTCTCCGTGGGAAGCTCAAATAGAATCAATGCGTCCCGTCAAGTCGTTCGAAGGGACGGTATTGATCTTTGGACGATAGAGGAAATGCATTGTGCTCATAGATCTGAGTTCACTATCAGAGGGTATGGCCGAGGATGCTCACCATGCAGTAGGAATTCGAACGGACCAACGAAGGATTACTTTTACGGAAAAACTAGAAGTGGTCTTAATAATACCACTTCATTGTCATGCCGAGCGGAGACGAGGCATGATTAACTGTAATTGTCACACTTCGACTCCGCTCAGTGTGACAATTTTTGAACAGACTTCGTTTTTGAGACCACTTCTAATAAACAAAAGGGGATGAATGATGAGAACTCATCGCATTACAACCATGGCATTATTCGTATTCATGTTGCTCACTGCGAATGCCGAAGCTCAAGTGATCGAAAAAAAAGGGATCGGCTTGGCATTGGCAAAACAGATCGCCGCCGCAGCCGAAGCCGAAGCGGCAAAGAACAATTGGAATGTTGTGATCTCCATCGTTGACGACGGAGGACATCTCGTGTATGTGCAGCGGATGGATAATACCCAGACCGGGAGTATCGAGGTCGCGATCCAAAAGGCAAAAGCGGCCATTGCATTTAAACGGCCGACAAAGGCGTTTGAAGAGATGGTCGCAGGAGGAAGAACTGCGATACTCTCTCTCCCGGGAGTGATCGCGATTGAAGGGGGGATCCCTTTGATGGTGAAGGATCAGTTTATTGGAGCCATCGGAGTGAGCGGTGTAAAAGCGACGGAAGACGGTCAGATCGCGAAAGCCGGGGGAGATATTCTCAAAGGATTGTGAAATGAAGTATTGGCAGGATATGTACTCTGATATCGTGAGATGCGTGATAACATGTGTCATCATGGCTTCATGTTCTGTGCTATTCCTTTCCTGTGGTACAATGAAAACAGCATCGTCAGCCGGACCAATGGCCGATCTTCATGGATGGGAGAAGAACCGCGTCGTCACAGCATCCGACATTTATCTGAAGGAAGAACCGGTGACGATCACTTCATTCCACGCCACCCGCAGTGCGGGGGGTGTTCATGATTATTTTTCAGAGGGAGATTATTGGTGGCCGGATCCACTGGATCCTGACGGACCATACATCCAAAAGGATGGTCTGACGAATCCTGCAAACTTCGTCGATCACCGCAAGGCTCTGATCCGTTTCAGTGTGCAGACAGCAGCGTTGACCGCCGCGTATTCGATCACCGGCGAAAAACAGTATGCGGAACACGCCTTAAAACACCTTCGCGCGTGGTTCGTCAGTGACGCAACAAGAATGAATCCGCATCTGTTGTATGCTCAGGCGATCAAAGGTCGGTTCACCGGCAGGGGAATCGGTATCATTGATACAATTCATCTTGTTGAAGTGGTACAATCCATTATTATTCTCAATGAAGCCGGACTTTTCGCACCTGATGAGATCGCTGCGATCAAAGCATGGTTCGCTGAGTATCTTCAATGGCTGTTGAACCATCAATACGGCAAGGATGAAATGAATGCAAAGAACAATCACGGTACATGCTGGGTGATGCAGTCTGCGATCTTTGCTAAATTGATCGGAGATGAACAGACTATGGAGTCCTGCCGGCGCCGTTTCAAAGAGGTCCTTCTGCCGGAACAAATGGCGTTGGACGGCAGTTTCCCGCTCGAATTGAAAAGGACAAAACCGTACAACTATTCACTCTTCAATCTCGATGCAATGTCCGCCATCTGTCAGATACTCTCCACGGAGGGCATTGATCTGTGGCAGTACTCATTGCCGGACGGAAGAAGTATGAAAAAAGCGGTCGCATTCATGATCCCGTATATTTCAGATAAGGCAGCGTGGAAATATCCGGCTGATGTAATGTTCTACGAATTTTATCCTGTTCGTCAGCCGTCGCTTCTGTTCGCGGGGATTGCATATCGGGAAACGGGATATATTGAATTATGGAAGCAGCTGAACGCAGACCCGGCAAATGAAGAAGTGATACGGAATTTTCCCATTCGTCAGCCGGTACTTTGGATGCGCTGAACGGGACGGACGATTTTTACGGTGTAATAAGCGATAAGAATAGTATATTCATCTTGACAAGGAGAAGATCCAATGAAACGTCGTGAATTTATTAAAGCTACCGGTCTTGTCAGCGCAGGGAGTGCTGCAGCATACAGCTTCCCGTTCGGGAGTGAATTCCTGAACAATGCATTGAAGTCCGGTAAAAAACCCAATATCATTTTTATCCTTGCGGATGATTACGGTATCGGCGAAGTCAGCTGCTACGGTGCGGATAATTATAAAACGCCGAATATCGACAAACTTGCAGAGGGAGGGGTTCGGTTCACGCATGCCTACACTCCGTCGTTGTGCGGACCGTCCAGAGCGTGCATTTTGACCGGACGTTACGCATTCCATACCGGTGCAACGAATCAGGATGCCACCGGGGAGTTCTCGCCGGACGTTGAAGTGATGATCCCGAAAGTATTGAAACAGGCAGGATACGTCAGCACTGCTATCGGCAAATGGGGACAGCTGCCGCTCGGACCGGCTGAATTCGGTTTTGATGATTATTTGAAATTCAAAGGAAGCGGTGTCTACTGGAACACTCAGGGGAAGGGGAAAAGTTATGAGGTGAACGGGAAAGATGTGAAGTTACGTGACAATGAATATCTTCCCGATGTTATGCATACACACTTGGTGAATTTTATCACGCAGCATAAGGATGGACCGTTCTACGCATATTATTCTATGTCGCATGTCCACACGGAGATCCTGCCGACTCCGGACAGTCCCGACGGAAGTTCGAATCTGTATGCTGAGAATATCACTTACATGGACAAATTGATCGGTAAACTGATCGCCGAACTTGACCGTTTGAAACTTCGCGAGAATACGCTCATCGTATTCTTCGGGGATAACGGAACCGCTGGCGGTAAAGCGGATAAAGCGACGATCGGCGGAAAGCGACTTGACGGCGCAAAAGGATCGATGCAGGAAGGTGGAAGTCTGGAACCGCTCATTATCAACTGGCCCGGCGTTGCACCTGCGGGCAAGACCAATGATGAGATGATCGACTCTACGGATTTTCTTCCGACATTTGCCGAACTTGCGGGAGCGGAACTTCCCAAGAAAAATTTCTATGACGGTAAAAGTTTCGCATCGATGATCCGAGGCGAAAAGGGGACACCGCGCGAATGGGCATACATTCAACTTGCCGGTCAATGGTACGTACGTGACAAAAAATGGAAATTGAACCAGGCCGGTGAATTGTTCGATATGAGCAATGCGCCGTTCGAGGAGAAGAAGGTTGATGCGTCCAGTACAGATCCGGCCGCTGTCAATGCACGCAAACATCTGCAGGCAGCTCTCGATCAGTTGAATCCGGCCGGGGGCATCCTGGATAACGGAGACGGTACCGGACGGCACGCGAACAAGAAGAAAAAAAATTAATGATAAGGTGTCAAAAAGAAGCTGATCGGAAATCAGTGTGACGGCGATGTCCGAAACGTTTCTTGACAAATCCCGTCCATTGAGACGGGATTTGTCATTTTAGATGACGTTATACCGGAACTGTTCAATACACCATACACGGCGAGAGATCCTTTCCCCCTTCCAGGCACCTATTCTTCAGTGAAACATTTCCAGTTTGGAGTGATACAACGGACCCTTCCGATATAGGTTTTTAACAGCAGATGACCGCAACCGTATATCATGCTCAATGTTGGCAAAAGAAAGCGCATCAACACGGTGAAACGGTGGCACACCAACCGTCCTTACGGACAAACAGTACAGATCATCGTCCGGAGTTTGTTCATTATGCTTTGTTTTCTTGCTGCTGCAAATATGCTGCAGGCTCAATTGGTTCAGACCTGCGGACTGTCCGGAGGAGGTACCTGGAGCCTCGAGGTTAACGGTACAGATTCCATTGCGGGGGCATGTGACAGCGGAGTCTACTGCTCCACGAACAACGGCACAAGCTGGACTGCCGTGAATTCCGTTCTACTGAATCCCGTTATTCTTTTCCTCACTGTCGCAGGCACGAATCTATACGCCGGGTCATTTGGCGGTAGAGTTTGATATTCCAGACCGAATTGTCTATAATTATTGAAAATTAACACTGTACTCACAATTCCCAAAGGCGACTGATGAAGATTCTCATGGTGTATCCTGAGATGTCAGAATCCATTACTACATTTACTTCGATGGTACAACTTTCCGGCAGGAAATCATCCATTCCACCTTTGGGATTGCTGACGGTCGCTGCGATGTTGCCGAAAGAGTGGGATATCAGATTAGTCGATGTAAATACCGATGTTCTTCGGAATGACGCAATAGAGTGGGCTGACTATGTGATGATCAGCGCTATGAATGTCCAATCACATAGTTCTCGTGAGATCATTCGCACATGTGTGCAACTGAAAAAACCAACAATTGCCGGCGGCCCGCTTTTTACCCATGAATATTTGAAATTTCCGGAAGTGACTCATTTTGTTTTGAACGAAGCAGAACTGACCCTCCCGCCGTTTCTCGAGGATCTTCGGAATGGCACAGCAAAAGCAGTGTACTCATCCGCCGAATACTCGAATATCCATCACACACCTCTACCGCGCTGGGACCTGATCGATCTGAATAAATACATGTACTCCATCCTGCAATATTCCAGAGGATGTCCTTACCTCTGTGATTTTTGCGATGTCACCGCATTATTCGGACGTGTTCCCAGGGTAAAGACCGGAGCACGTATCATTGAAGAACTTGATGCCATGCCGGCATATGCAAAGAATGAGATGATCTTCTTCGCGGATGATAATTTGATCGGGAATAAACGCAGTCTCATGAACGATCTGCTGCCGGCGTTGATCGAATGGCGAAAACGAAATCCTTATGCACCCGCATTCGCAACACAACTGACGATCACGCTCGCCGATGATCCCCAATTAATGGAATTATTGTTGGAAGCCGGCTTCCGACATATCCTGATCGGGATAGAATCTATCGATGAAGAAGCATTGATCAATATGAGAAAGAAGCAGAATGCAGGCCGCAATATTCTTCAGAATATCCGCGAGATACAAAGCAAAGGGTTCATCGTGGTCGGGACGTTCATTGTAGGATTGGATGGTGACCGTCCATCGGTGTTCAACGACGTTGCGCAATTCATCCAAGAAAGCGCCATTGTTTTAACGTTCATTAACATTCTCAAAGCTCCGTTTGGAACGGAGCTGTATGAACGCATGGAGAGGGAAGGACGATTGATCACGGATCTGGATTTCGGAGAACATCGATCGAATATCCGATTGAAAATGGGAGAGCAGAACGTTATACGCGGATACCTCCGAGTGATAGACGAAGTCTACTCGTCTGCAGCGGTCTACCGGCGGTCTGTCGATTATTTAAAGAATCTGCATCCTCCCCGGGTGCAGTCTCCAATCCGCAGAAGGGTTACGGTCGGAGACATCCGGCAATTCCTTGTGATGATCTATGAACTGGGTGTGCGCTTTCCAGACCGCAAATTTGTCTGGAAATTGCTGGGATGGACACTGTGGAACAAACCGAATTATTTTGTGCTTTCTCTTTTCTTTTCACTCACAATGCATTATTACCGGCGTCTGCACAAAATCTACAACGCCGTATATTCGGATATCGATGATGTCCAAGAAGGCAAAAGAACAGTCGTTCACAATCATACACTGGATGCTGTTCCTGCGTAGAATGTTGCAGCAGATCCCGGTGGATTGTCTTTGGTTGTTTTTGAACGGATGTGTGATCAACGACGACGGGTTCCAAACGATGGATGTATGCCGGCAGTCGTATTCTTGTGATATCTGATTCTCTCTAAAGAATCCCCACCATTGATAATATCGGGATGCTGATGAATTCTCACCTACCCATTTGATCTGCCGCGCTCCGGCAGAGGTGTTGATGCTCATACGTCGCCACATTATCCCATGAAGTATGTCCCAGATAGTATCGGTAAAGCCCCCCAGTGGGAGGTTGGGATAATTGAGGATATGCCACAATATCATTGAAAACGAGAATTATCCCTTTGCCCTTCCTATTAAATATTGCATATTGAAACAGGACAATATTGTCTGTTATCGTCATTACAAGGGTGCCCGATAGCGACAGTATTGTTCATTTGATCTGAGGTTATTCTTCTCATCGGTTTTTTGATCAAATTCGCATCTGTTGGGTCCTCTTTCCTTTCTGTTACCATTGCTGAATGTGCGATGGCATAACATACCACTCCACATCAATATCTACAATAACATCTGTCAGGAGCACCCATGACCTTCAAAAGAATGATCCGTACACTCATTTTGAACAGCGCAATCTGCTGTTTGTTGCTGTTGATCGGTCTGACGACCGCAGCGGCCCAGTCGAGTATGATGATCTGGAAGAACGGCAGTGTCGTTTCGTCCACCAAGATCAGCAATATCGATTCGATCAAATTCGGATACTCCGTCGGGGATACAGCGCTGGGAGGGGTGATTGTGTACGTCGATGCTACCGGCTGGCACGGACTCGTTGCTGCGCAGGCCGACGAAAATATCGTAGAGCAAATGCCGTGGTCGCTTAACTACAATTACAATGCTTTAAATGCATCTCCAGACGGATTATATGCCGGCTATAACAATACGAATAACATTGTGTTCTACAACCAGCAAAGCGGCATCTATGCGTCATATTATTGTTACCTGAAAACAACCGGCGGTTACACGGATTGGTATCTGCCGTCTAAATATGAACTGAATCTCTTATTTGTGAACCGTGCAGTGATCGGCGGTTTCCATCCAACCGGTCATTATTGGAGTTCCACCAGCCACCCTGGTTTTCCGGAATCGAAATCGTGGGCGCAGTTCTTCTATGACGGAGGATACGGGAACGGATATCAATTCGATAAGGACCAAACGTTGGACGCACGTGTCCGCGCCGTCCGCGCATTTTAGTGACGCAGTCAAATCATGCGACGAAGAACCTTCGGAGCACATTCTCCCATAACTACTTATGATGAATAATGAACCTATCCGATAAATATTATCCAACCGCACGTCCGGCGCTGATCATGACGATGGCGGTCATATTCCTGCAGCTGTCCGCCGCACAGTCGTACCTCAATATCAATTTTACCAACAGCAGCAATAAATACTCGCTGATCACCGAAGTGAAATCGATCACCTTCGATGAGAGCGGCGGCATCATCATCAAAAAGACAGATAATACCAGTTCGACGGAAACACTGACCCTGATTAAAAGCCTTACGCTGGACGTATCGAGCGGGGGTGGAGCGCCGCTTCCGGTGGAAATCGTTTCCTTCACCGCATCAGCAGCATCGGGTAACACAGAGCTGAAGTGGACAACGGCAACGGAAAAAAACAATTACGGTTTTGAAATTGAAAGAGCTTTTATTAATGGACAATTGAAAATTGACAATTGGCAATCAGTAGGATTTGTTGAAGGTTGCGGCAACAGTTATTCGTCAAAGGAATATTCATACACGGACAATAATCCCTCGGCTGGCAAGTACGTCTATCGTCTCAAGCAGATCGACCGCGACGGGAAGTTCGAATATTCGGGTGCTGTCGAAGTATCCATCAGCGGGATCCCAACCGCGTTTGCTCTGGAACAGAATTATCCGAATCCGTTCAATCCAACAACAGAGATCAGATATCAGATGTCAGATTTCGGTGCCGTCCAATTAACGATCTTCGATGCGCTCGGAAGAGAAGTTGCGACGTTGGTGAATGAAGTGAAAGAGGCGGGGACGTATTCCGCATTGTTCGATGGTTCGAAACTCTCAAGCGGGATCTATTTTGCAAAACTGCAGAATGGAAAGCAGGTGCAATTGAAAAAGATGATGCTGGTAAAATAGCAGCTTTTTTGAATTATATCGCATCCCGCCCTGTGGAAAACAGGACGGGATGCTCTGTTTTTAAACACATGGGCAACGTCTGTCAATATTTTCAGTAACGAATGATTGACTTCAATGCATCAAGATACTATACTGCTTCCGATAGACTCGATCGGGTATTCGTGAACGATACTTTATCAATCTGAGACCTCTGAAAAAGTCATTGCCCCAAAGGGGGTCCCCTTGGGACGAGGAGCGTAGCGACGAAGCAATCCTTTCAAAACCCCAATAAAATCAAGATTGCTTCGCCACCCTTCGACTTCGCTCAGGGCGGCTCGCAATGACCCTACTTTTTGAATATTTCAGAAGTCTCAATCTCTTTTTAATGAAAGTGATGATATCATGACACTTCCGTCCATAGCCCGGGCACTCACTGACGCCCGGGAAACAGCTCGTCGTTTTCCGCTGGTCATCGTTAATGCAGTGACCGGCACACTCAGCGCATTGATCCTGATCGAATTCAGCGGTGAACCTGGTCCATCAATATTGTTCCCGATCCTTTTCGGCACGGTCTTCGGATTACCGCTCCTGACAGGTGTAACCCTCACCGCAGAACGCTGGAAATTGGGAAAAGTGCTTTCGGCCGCTGTTCAATTCGCCGCTATTCTCATGATCGTCCTCTATGCGTCGACGGTTCCCTGGGACCTTACCGACGTCCCTGCGGTCCACGCGATCCGTCTGCTGATGTTCTCCGCCGGGGCGCTTCTTCTCGGCATCTGCGTACCGTTCCTGAAGGATGCGAATGAAACAGCATTCTGGAATTTTTCCAGGTCGGCCGTCATCAGGGTCATTACCTCCGGGCTCTTCGCCGTCGTTTTATGGGGCGGGACTGCCATTGCCATGGCGGCGCTCAATAATCTGTTTGGGATCGATTTTCCCGAAAAACGGTATGGAGAATTATGGGTCCTGATCGTCGGTATATTCTCTGTCTGGTTCTTTCTTGCCGGAATTCCAAAAGAGGAGCATCTCGAAACCGCACCGGAGTACCCGAAGGGCCTTCGGATCCTCAGTCAATACATTCTGATCCCGCTCGTGTTCACCTATTTTGTGATCCTCTATCTCTACGTCGGAAAGATCATGATCGCATGGTCCTGGCCTCATGGCTGGGTGAGCCGGCTGATTCTCGGTTTCGTTGCAGCCGGAATTACGGCAAATCTTCTTGTCCATCCGATCAAGGATCATCCCGAACATTCCTGGATCAAAACAGCCATGCGATGGTTCATCATCGCGATCATTCCGATGGCAGTCATGCTTTCTCTTGCAGTATGGGAGCGTGTTTCCGAGTACGGAATTACGGAAGGAAGATATCTCGGTTTTGCCGCAGCGGTTTGGATGATCCTTTTTGCAGTCTATTCCTTTTTTCGACAGGGAAGACATCTTCTTTTTATTCCGTTCTCTCTCGGTCTCGCGGTCTGGATGGTCAGTATCGGACCATGGGGAATGTCCGCAGTGTCTGAGATGAGTCAGGTGAACAGACTGAAGAATATACTGACGGAACAACAGCTCCTGACGGACGGAACGATCCGGAGAGGGACCAGTACTCTTTCATCCGAGGCAACACGGGAGATCAATGCGCTGATCGATTACCTGTCGGAGCAGCACGGATTCCGGACGATCCAGCCGTGGTTCACGGAGACTCTTCTGCGTGATACATCCGGAGCAGGATATGCCTATAAGGAACCGGCCGCGGTCGCCGCTTTGATCGGCATTCCGTACACGAAAATCCGGTACGGCGACGGGGGAGAATTCATCACTCTTTCGGCGGACCGGAACAGCCCGATGGACATCAGCGGGTACGACCGGCTGCTGAGAGGAAGGCGGATCACAACGACAACGATCGGTACGGAATATCCGGCTGAAGGTCTTTCGTATCGGGCTGAAGATGATCTCAACGCGCTGGTGTTCGTGCTGAAGAACAGCGCCGGGGAAGAGGAGATCCTGAAAGCGGATGTGCGGTCCCTCTGTGATGCACTGGTCGCCGGGAACGGAAACGGCTCATCGGAGAATACTCCTTCCGAACAATTGACGGTCACCGTATCGGGGAACAACGGAGCGGTCAAAATTTTTCTGACTTTTGTACGATTGGAACGGAAAGAGAATGCACTGCATATCGTCTCGATCGACGCCAATATCGCTTACCGATTGAAAAATAGCAGATGATTATTGTCCGATAGTATAACTATCGGACTACTGATAAAGTTAAAATCCCGCTGATCGGCGGGATTATTTTGTCGGTGTGGAGTTCGTTCCGCGGCAAATCCGGTCCCGCTTCATGTCTTGAAAATTCACCCCATATTTTAGTACATTTTCCCGTGATAATGATCCACGAACAATTACAAGGTGTATGACCATGTCGTCCGAAGTCAAAAAACTTGAATTCAAGAGCGAACTGAAACAGATCCTCAACCTGATCACGCATTCCCTCTATTCCCATAAGGAGGTCTTTTTACGCGAACTGATCAGTAATGCCAGCGATGCGATCGACAAGATCCGCTTTGATTCTGTAAGCAATGACGCCCTGCTGGAGAACAACAAGGAATGGAAGATCAAGATCATTCCGGATAAAACAAAGAATACATTGACGATCTCCGATAACGGTATCGGCATGTCCCGTGAGACGATCATCGACAATCTTGGGACGATCGCAAAATCCGGTACGAAGGAATTCCTGGAACAACTGAAGAACGCCGAAGCAGCAACGAAACCCGAACTGATCGGACAATTCGGCGTGGGATTCTATTCCGCATTCATGGTCGCGGACTCGGTCACCGTGATCTCACGAACCGCCGGAGATCCGGCACAGGGAGTGAAATGGGTCTCCGACGGTCAGGGAGAATTCACCGTGGAGCAGGTGGAGAAAGCAGGCCGCGGAACGGAGATCATCCTCACACTGAAAGCGGATGAGAAGGAATTCACCGAACAATGGAAGATCCGTTCGCTCGTGAAACAGTTCTCGGATTTCATTGAGCATCCGGTGGTGATGGATGTGGAGAAAGAGGATGACAAGAAAGTGAAGAGTATCACCGAGGAGGTGCTGAATTCACGGAAAGCACTCTGGCTCCGCTCCAAGAGCGATGTGACCAAAGAGGAATATGAGCAGTTCTATCAGTCCGTCTCGAACGATTTCTCACCGCCGGCGAGGACGATCCATTACACCGGTGAAGGTGTCGTAGAGTTCAAGGTGCTCCTCTTCATCCCGTCCAAGAAGCCGTTCGATATGATGTTCGGCGAAACGAAGGTCGGTCCGAGACTCTACATCCGCCGCGTGCTGATCATGGACCATTGCGAGCAGCTGCTTCCGCCGTATCTGCGGTTCGTGAAAGGGGTGGTGGACTGCGCCGACCTCCCGCTGAATGTATCGCGCGAGATGCTGCAGCAGAATCCGATGCTGGAGAAGATCAAAACGAATCTCGTGAAGAGCGTCCTGAAGAATCTCGAAGAGATGATGAAGTCCTCGTACGACGAGTATGTTTCATTCTACAAAGAGTTCGGGACCTTCCTGAAAGAGGGCCTGAACAGCGACTGGGGGAACCGCGAACAGATCTCCAAACTGCTGCTCTTCGGTTCTATGAAGACCGAAGAAAAGAAATTCATTTCGCTGCAGCAGTATGTCGACGGGATGGGGAGCGAACAGAAGGAGATCTATTATCTGACCGGAGAGGACCGCGACGTGCTCATGCACACGCCATATCTGGAACTGTTCCGATCGAAACAATGGGACGTGCTGTTCATGACCGATCCGATCGATGAGTTCATTCTCCCCTCAATGCCGGAGTTCGACGGGAAGAAACTGGTCGCTGCGGATAAGAATGAGATCACGGCGGAGAATGAATCCGTGAACAAAGAATTGCAGCAGTCGTTTGCAGGACTCTTCGGAACGATGAAAACCAAGCTCGATCATGTGAAAGAGATCAAGGTCTCAGCGCGGCTGAAGGAAAGCGCCTCGTGTCTGGTGAGTGATAAGGACGGGATGAGTTCGAACATGGAACGGATCATGCAGAAACTCGGCCGGATGGATGAGGAAAAAGCTGCCGACCGCATTCTGGAACTGAACGTGGACCACCCGGCGGTGAAGACCCTGAAAGCGATCTATGATACACATTCCGATGATCCGAGGATCGATCTGTACACACACATTCTCTACGATCAGGCGGTGATCGCCGAAGGTTCAAAACTGAAGGATCCTGCGGCATTTGCGCAGAGGATCAATCAGCTGCTGGTGGAGAAGACGGGTACATAACATAGTTCTCATACGAGAGACCTATCCAAAAGCCTGCGGAGCGATGTTCCAAAGGCTTTTGTTATTTGTACAACGTGCTTTGATTTCACCACAAGAGACGAATAGATTCGAGTTCATGCGGCAGGCATATTCATTTTCGGCGGTGGGTCTCTGTTGATATTGTAAAAGCAAATAGAAGGATAGTAAAACTATCCAATGATTGTTGTCCGATAGTAAAACTATCGGACAACTAGTCTGTCACCGTCTGACAACATCGTCGAATCAAGAGGGATTATATTTCGATAGTGAACGAGCCGTCCTTCATGATACATTCATCATCGAACCAGACGGTAGGATCTTTAATCAGCCCGTCCAGATGACTCGATACTTTCACATTCCCGCCCATTGATTTATTATCCCCGAAAGCGATATGGATCGTCCCCATCACTTTTTCATCCTCCAGGATAACACCGGTGAGGATCGCGCGGTCATTGGTGCCGATGCCGAACTCGGCGACATTCCGACCGTCGAGTCCATGCGGTTCGAGCAATTCGGTCAGCCGTTTGGCTTCGGCTCCGCCATCGATCGATGTTGCATAACCGTTCTGGACGGTGATGCGGATCGGTTCTTTCACTAATCCAACGGTCGCCATGGAACCGTCCACCACAACAATTCCATTGGATAATCCTTCCAGCGGAGCGAGATACGCTTCGCCGGTCGGAAGATTTCCCCAGTCACCCCGCTTGCGGATCATGCCGGTACTGGCGATCGCCCGCCGGCCCTTCATCGGCATCACGATATCCGTTCCCGCGGGAGAAGTGACGCGGATCGTGCTGATCGTGCTCATCCGCTCCACAAGTTTGCCCGTTCGTTCGGCGATCCGGAGATAATCGGCACTCATACACCGGATCATGATCTCTTCGGTCACTCCCGGCAGCGTCGCAACACGGGCACCGTTCGCGCAGGCGGTGCGCCGGGCATTGGTGTGGGTGAGAGAGCGCGAAGTGGGACAGAGCACCACATCATATTTTGTCATCAATTCAGCGATCTCGGCCGGAGGTTCCTCGCCATTCGACCGGCGGGGAGGAATTTCGACCAGGACCGTTTCGCTCCCCAGTTCCTTTGCCGCTTTCCACAGTGCATATCCGATCGAACGGAGAGGCTCATCGGTGATGATGAGAGTCCGTTCGCCGGGCTGGAGACCGACGCAGTCCCGGACGGCGATGAGGGAGGCTGAGTGTAATTTTGATTTCGAAGTAGTTTCCATAATATTCTTTGCGGTGTGTTGAATGTGAGTCTCTCTGCACATCAATTGAATTCCATCAAATATCGTGTAAAAAAAATCCATATGCATATTCCGGAACGTCAAAATTTTCATGATGATGGCTTGTTCGAACCGCAAATAGATCTCTCGTTCTCACCTAAATTCCGGAACCATGGTCCGTTTTTCCAATCCGCTGGCTTGATTAAATGTCGAAAATCTTCCATATTCAATTCCATCACGTCGCTTTTGATGTTTTTTAAATTGGGGAAGATCTTCCGCTGCAGTATTTTTCAGATCTCAGTGCACAGTTCATTCCGCATTGTATTTTCTCCAACATTCGTTGAACCCGGGGATCATGAAACGTAGTCTTATTTTATCAGCCGCTCTTTGTATCCTCATACCCTGCCTCGGTTTCACGCAATCTGTTTCAACTCCCCGATATAGCTCAAAACAATGGACGATGGATGACGGGCTGCCGCAGAGTTCCGTGAACGATATCATTCAAACGCGGGATGGATATCTCTGGCTGGCAACATTTGGCGGTTTGGCCAGGTTCAACGGTGAATCGTTCACGGTGTTCAACCGCTCCAACACCAAAAAGATCAAATCGGACAGAGTGCTGAGCATTTACGAAGATCGTACCGGTGCAATATGGTGCAGTACGGAGGGAGGCATATTCCGTTTGAGCAATGGAACAATCCAGACATTCACCATCGTCGATGATACCCATACATATTCACCGTTAATGATGGAAGAGGACAGCCGGGGAGTGTTATGGGTTTCGGCCGACGGAAAACCGTATCGGTTTCGGGACTCCATGTTCATACCTGTTCCGGTCCTCAAGGATCCGGCACTTGCGAAAGCAGCAGTGAATGACCGCCGGGGAATATGGATGGCCCATCGGCTGGAATTGCTGCGTACGCTTGGTGATTCCATCGTTTTGGTCAAGGATTTTTCCTCCGAGCTGAAACACTACATTCAGCGTGCGATCGAGTTTCCCCGGAATTCCGGTCAGATCTGGCTTGCATCATCGGGAGAAGGAATGATCCGGTATGCGGGGGGAGATATCCGAACATATACGACCGAACAGGGGCTTCCCTCTATTTTTATGAAAGATCTGTACGCGGATCGATCGGGAAATTTATTGGTGATGGGATACGGCGGCATCAGCAAATTGGAGGGAGACCGGTTTGTCCCGATACAAACAATTTCGGGAGACGCGGATTCAGAGATCAATACGATCATTCAGGATTCAGAAGGGAGTTACTGGGCAGGAGCGCCGTCCAAAGGTCTCTTCCGGTTTCGGCCCGCCATGATCACGGTGATCGATGAAATGTCGGGAATGAATGAAGGAAAGATGCTGTCATTGGTACGTCGGAAGGACGGAACATTCCTCTTCGGTACAAATTGCGGCGGTGTCTATGAGTGGAACGGAAAAAAGGCGATCTATTCTTCCATAAATGCACAATTGCCTAACTTATGTGTCTGGTCAATTTTTGAAGATTCCCGAAAGAACCTGTGGATCGGATCTCGAAACTTGACCAGGTTCGATCAACAGTACAAGAATAGAATGGTGTTCGATTCTACACGGGGATTTGACGGACTTGGTATCTTTGCCGTCACAGAAGATTCCCGCGGGAATATCTGGATCGGCTGTTTGAACGGGCTGTTCATGTATGACGGAACAGCGTTCCGGAAATATGGGAAGGAGGAGGGAATGACAGGGGGTGATGTCCGGGCCCTCTTTCAGGATGCATCCGGAACAATGTGGATCGGAACATCGAACGGATTGTTCACATGGAAGAATGATACGATCGAATCTTTCCCGCTCACGCTGAAGAACGGAAAGAATGAAGTGTTGAGCACATATATCCGTGCCATCTACCAGGACGGATCGGGGACGATGTGGTTCGGATCATACGGCGGCGGTATTCTTCGCTTACAGAACGGAGAACTCTCGGCTATCACAACGAATGAAGGGATGTTCGATAACATCATTTCGCACATTGAGGAGGATGAACGGGGATATTTTTGGATGGGCTGCAATCGCGGATTGGTCCGCGTCAGCAAAGAGGAACTGAACCTTGTAGCCGACGGCCTGCAAACATCAGTGCAGCCGTCGGTCTTTGGAACTTCGGAAGGGATGAGATCGGCGGAGACCAACGGAGGATTTCAGCCTTCCATCGCACGGGATACTTCCGGACGGCTCTACGTCCCTACGGTGCACGGAGTAGTGGTGGTGGCAACACGGCAGGTGCAGAAAAATATGCTGCCTCCTCCCGTTGTCATTGAAAAGGTACTATCGGGAGCAGAAACGTTCCTGGCGGGATCATCGGTCTCACTCTCTTATGACAGTGCGTCGGTGCAGATCGAATACTCGGCCCTTAGTTTTATCGATCCGAAGAAAGTCCGGTTCAAATACCGGCTGGCCGGTTATGATAATGGATGGAATGATGTCGGTCCGCGGACAACAGCATATTATACAAATATTCCTCCGGGCACACACACATTCCAGGTGATCGCATCGAACAATGACGGTGTCTGGAACACCGTCGGGGCATCGATCCCCATTACCGTACGGCCGCCGTTCTGGAGGACATGGTGGTTCACGCTGTTGACCGCATTGTTCTTTCTTTCGTTCGGTCCAACCGTCTATTATATTCGAGTATCAAAACTGCAGAAGGAACAGAAAATTCAACAGCAATTCGCGGAGCAGCTGATCCAATCGCAGGAACAGGAACGGAGGAGGATCGCGGCAGACCTTCACGACGGGCTCGGTCAGCAGATCCTGATCATTAAAAACCGTGTTGAATTGGCACTGAAATCCGTCACCGATCCCGAAAAGACCGCGATTCAACTTCGTGAGATCTCCGTGAGCACGCAAAGTTCGCTGAACGATGTCCGGGCTATCTCGCACGGACTCCGCCCTGTGCACCTGGAACAGTTCGGGCTTCGGGAGACACTGCTGAATTTATGCGATCAGTTTGGAAAAGCGTCTACGCTGGAATGCGCGCATCATATCGACGATATCGACGGGCTCATTCCGGCAGAACAAGAGATCAATTTTTACCGGATCGTCCAGGAAGGGATCAACAACATCCTGAAACATTCCGGAGCAACGCAGGCATCGTTCATGATCCGCAGTTCCGGCGCCGTCATCACCGCATCGCTATGGGATAACGGAAAGGGATTCGATACCGGAACCATTAACGAAGGACTCGGTCTGACCGGCATCCGTGAACGGGCGAAGATCATGGGGGGAACGTGCGACATCAAATCCATCCCGAATGAAGGGACCACCGTTTTGATCACAGTACCGATGCAAAAAATATGAATAAACGACGAACGATATTGATCGCGGATGACCATCCGCTGCTGAGAAAAGGGCTCCGGCAAATGGTCGAAACATTGCCGGACACCGATGTCATAGAGGCTGAAAACGGGGAAGAGGCGCTCCAAATCATCCGTGAGCATCGTCCTTCTTTAGCGCTGCTGGATATCGAGATGCCGAAGATGACCGGATTCGATGTTGCGAAGCGGGTGAACGATGAAGGGCTGCCGGTGTCGATCATTTTTTTGACGATGTATAACCAGGAACAGGTATTCAATAAGGCAATGGATACCGGGGTGAAAGGATATGTCCTCAAGGAAAACGCCATCTCCGAGGTGCATCAATGCATCTCCGCTGTTTCGGGGGGGAAATATTTTCTCAGCCCATCCATCTCTGATTTTCTCATCCGCCGAAATACACGTCTTGCCTCACCGGCGCAGGAGAGCAGCGGTCTCTCTCTTCTTACACCGGCGGAGCGGAATGTGCTGAAACTTGTCGCAGGAATGAATACGAATCAACAGATCGCTGATGCTTTGAACATCAGCATCAAGACCGTCCACAATCACCGTAACAATATCTGCGACAAGCTTGGTCTGCAAGGAACGCACGCCTTGATGAAATTCGCCACGGAACATTCCTTACATATCTAAAAATCTTCTCAAAAACAAAAAAAATACATTTTTAAAGCTGTCATTCCCGTCCCAAAGGGATCCCTTTGGGACATGATTTTGGCGGGAATCCATGAAACTAGACCCCCGATACAAGCATTCGGGGGTGACAGAGCTATTTTTGAGATGACTTCTAGAAGTTACTTCGAATAGTTCTCCATCCGAAAGCCGTCGAATCTCGGACCTGCGCCGCATGATCGCCGCGGTGAGAAATCTGAATTCATTCTGACTGCGTCAATCTTCATTCTCTTTTCTGCATACTTTGATCCGCACCTCTCTCTGTTGAATATTTCAACGCTCCTTCGTAGGTATTTCTACCCATACGAATAAGTATATCTATCCATTGTTACATATAACCGTTTCGGACTATTTTCTCCGTAATCAAAAGGGGATACTCTCTCTCACTCTCTCTCCATTCTAGTTTGGGGCGCTGTAATGAAGATCATGATCGTGGATGACCACGCCGATATGCGCAGGATGCTCCGCAGTATCGTTACCGATGGCGAAAGGAAAGGGACCGAGATCATCGAATGCTCTGATGGTGAAACTGCAGTGGAAAAATATTCGGTCCACCATCCCGATTGCGTGCTGATGGATGTGCAGCTGAAAAAAATGAGCGGATTCGAAGCGACAGAAAAGATATACGAGTCCGATCCGAATGCTTCGATTATTTTCATCACAAGCCATAACACATCCGCATTCCGCACGAAAGCGAAACTTCTCCATGCCAAAGCTTTTGTTATCAAAGATAATTTATCAGAATTAGATCACATCATCCATTCAATTCCATAGGGGGTATCATGAAACTGTTTCTACAACGCTTCTCATATATTCTGACGTTCATCGTCACTGCAGCGGTGTCGGCATTCGGACAATTAGCCGTCACATCGACTTCGCCGACGAGAAATGCCTTGGACATTGCTGCAGATGCGAATATTACCGTGACCTTCAATCAGGAGATCTATGAAAGCGGCATCGACAATTCCACCGTCATCCTTACCGGATCGATGTCGGGAAAGCGCACCTACACAAAATCATATAATCCGGTCACATCCGTATTAACGATCAATCCGGATAACAATTTTCTTCCCGGGGAAATTGTCACATTGTTTCTCTATACAGGCATTGCCAATGTGGGACTCACCCAGACGCTCGGCAGCAGCCAGATGTATTCATTTACTGTAGCGACAGGGGGTGATGGAGTAGGATACTTTGCAAATAATGGTTCATTCTTCGTGAATTTGACTGCCAATTTGAACAGTAATATTTATCCTGCTGATTTTGACAGAGACGGGGATATTGACTTTGTAACATATCGGGATGGACAATACGTCGACTATTATAAAATGACCGCCAGTTCTACGTATACATTCCAAACATCAACTCAATTTGCCGGCGGATTCAATATTAAATCGTTGAGTCTGAGCGATATGAACCGCGATAACTATATGGATGTTGTTGTCTTTCATGCCCCGGGCGGTACGGATATTACCACCGCATCGGTTATTGTAAGCAACTCCGGAACTTTGAACCCGCCTTCTTCAACCATTCACACCAACGCAACCTTCAATACCACCAACAATAAGGGGGGATTGGTTGCGGATGTAAACATGGACGGTTATAACGATTTTATCGTATTAAATAAAGGACTCGAAGCCGGTGTGCCATTTATCAGTTCCTCGGGTACATCATATTCGCAAGGCAGCAGTACTCTTCTTCAAAACTTGACATCCGGACTGAATTGGTTGACAGCGGATCTGAACAACGATGGTTTTCCCGACTTCGTCGGATACGCCGGAGATCCCTCAACATCAGGAGCGGATAGTGTTGGAGTAGTGTTATCAACCGGCAGCGGAACATATGCATCGAAAGTTGTCTATAGGACCGTCTCCGGAAGCCAAATTGCAAGTGCTGCTCTCGGTGATGTTGACGGCGACGGGGATATTGATATCGTTGTTGGTGATAATACTTATTCAGGCAACATTATCCATGTGTTTAAGAACAACGGCAGCGGGTCATTTTCTGTGCTGAACTCCTATTCCAATAATAATAGTCCTGTAAACAGTCTTAAAATGGGAGATATGGATGGTGACGGCGATCTTGATCTTATTTTCTGTACTAACAGCAATATTTATGTTGCCGTCAACAACGGAATTGGTGCATACAATAATATCAACGCCTATAGTGGAGGTGCTGCAAAGATTGCTGTGTTCGATGCGGATGCGGATGGTGATCTGGATGTTGCACGAGGTAATTTTACCGGATCTGAAAATGTTTGGTTCATGCT
>CALRIY020000008.1:0-66645 GCA_943364975.1 Synechococcus sp. UW140 | reverse complement strand
GTGAAGATCATAGATCAGTGGACTGATGACGGTGCGCCTAAGAGGACCATCGCGCCGGTCGGCTGCGGAACTCCTCCTTTGGGTTCAACGGTAACAGCGAATGCGGTGATCTGGTTCTTATCGTCCGGCAGCGGCATCTCGCTCACAGAAAAATAATTTTCATTCGTCTCGGCCAAGGCGAAGATACCCGCGCTGACCGGATGCTTGTCCTTATCCAGGAACCACAACTGATAATCCTTATCCGTCGGAACCGCTGGGAGTTGTGCGACCTGAAGGATCGCGATCTTGCGTACCGGATCCCAAATGATCTTACCGTAGCCGGCGGGATTGGTTTCCAGACCTGACATCAGGACCATCTCGATCTTCGGAGACTGCAGAACGTTCAGGATGGCCTCTTTCCTCTGCAGATCATCGGTGAGTGCGACCAGTCTCAGCTGCTGCGCATTGACCTGTTTCTCCAATTCTGCAACGTGGGATTCGGTGATGAGCAGATCGTTATAATACTGATAGGCGAATGATCCGGCGGCAGCGAGAGAGCAGATGAAAATGAACGCAACGGTAAAACCAAAACGGGGATTCCCGAATCCGAAAAAGAGTGCGATCGTTTGGTAGAGGTCTGCAAGTGAATCGAAGACCGACCGCGATGTGATCCTCTTCATCAGACGCTGTTTCACTTCCGGCGGCGGAGTTCTGCGGGTCAGAGAGGTATTGATCAGATAGGTGACATTCAATGCGTCCTGATAGATCTTTTGATATTCAGGACCGCCATTCACAAGGGCATCGTTCAGCATAGGTACTTCATCGGGAGGGAGTGCTCCTAACGCGTACGCCGAACATAACTCTTCAAATTGTTCTTTCTCCGGTATCATCTGTTCCTATAAAACGATTATTTCTCATGTTCGGATTTACTCTTCAAAGATACTTCCCGACTGAATCATCCGCAAGCGGTCGTGTTACGCATTTTTCCGTTGAAATAAGCGAAGAATGGGAAGCTCGATCAGTGTGATGATGACGCCGACCGTGGTACTTCCGATAAAGCCGGTCACGATCTGAAAGGGGAGCGAGTTCATCGTGCGGTGGGAATCCGTGAATCTGCCGATCTCGTCATCGGTTGCGCCTCCCAGGATGAGTTTCTTCCGTTGCCATTCAAGCAGAGCATCGATCCATTCCGGATTGATATAGGACCGATAAATGAACATGAACACGGTGAGGAAGAGAGCGGAAATGAATGCGATGCGGAATCCTGTGTCGATGCCGACGGACCAGGAGAGCGGGCCTTCGGACTGTTCCTGACGGTCGCGCAGTGCTGAGAAGATGAGGATCATCGGAATGATGATGGAAAAATATCCGCTGTATTGACCGATCTCGAAAGAGACAGTGTGGAAACCAAGTGCAAATTCGATCAGGACCCAGATACTGAGTCCTGCGCCGCACAGAAGTCCGTATTTCGTAGTGATCTTCATCGTTTCGTCATCACGGAACTGAGATTACCGACAATGATCGTTGCCAGACAACCGATCAACGTGTGCCATGTGAAATCGATACGGGTATACGTCAATACGAGAATCATGGAGAGGATACCGGCGATGAATCCGGCGAACGCATCGAACTGGTTCGTCCGTTTGAAGAGGAGACCGAGGAAGAAAGTGCCGAGCAGTCCGCCGTATGTGAAAGAAGCGATCTTCAGTCCGATCTCGACGACCGGATTCTTCGTATCGGTAAAGAGCATCGCGCCGCCGATCAGAATGAATCCCCAGAGCAGTGTGAACCGTTTCGACCAGATGATCTCCGTACGTTCATCCAGCGATCTTCCCCGGGCGGTCAGTTTGAACAGATCGAGAAATGTTGAGGAGGCAAGAGAACTGATGGACGAGGAGAGCGTTCCCATCGCGGAGGCAAGAACTCCCGCAACGACCAGTCCGGCCAGACCGACCGGAAGCTGTTCAACGATGAATTTCGGGAATATCTCATCCGACGATTTCAAGCCGAGTTCCTGCAGCGGTACTCCGTTGTAGAATGCATACAGACAGAGTCCGAGGATCAGAAAGAAGGCGAATTGGATGATGATGACCGATGCATCAAGGATCAATGCCTTCTGACTTTCGCGTCGGGTACGGCAGCCGAGCAGCCGCTGTACCAGCAATTGGTCCGTTCCGTGGGAAGCCATGGATAGGAATGTGCCGCCGAGAAGTCCTCCCAGAAGAGTATACGGTGATGAAAGGAATCCGATGAACGAGTCCCCCATGGAGAGATTGAGGATCGAGAATTTATCCATTCCGTTGGCGGTCGCTGCGGCCGCAACGTCGCTCCAGCCGTTCGGCAAGGTTGATAGGATGAGCCACATGGATGCTCCGGCTCCGCCGAGATAGATGAACATCTGCACAACGTCCATCGCAACGACTGCTTTCAGTCCGCCGACATAAGTGTAGATGAGCGTGAAGATACCGATGATGAAAATGCTTGTGGTATAGTCAAACCCGGTGATGAGATGGACCGGGATGGCCGTTGCGAAGAGGCGGACTCCGGAGGCGAGGACGCGCGTGACGATGAAGACAGAGGAGGTGAACTTCCGCAGACCCATGCCGAACCGTTTCCCGAGGAAATCATACGCCGTCTCAAGGTCCCCTTTATAGTACGCCGGGATGAAGATGAGGCTGACGAGCAGCCGTCCGACGAAATATCCCGCCGCAAGCTGAAGGAAGTGCATATTGCTTTTGTATGCCAGGCCGGGAATGCTGATGAACGTGAGCGTGCTGGTCTCGCTCGCAACGATGGAGAACCCGACGGACCACCAGGACATCTCTTTACCGCCGAGAAAATAATCGCGTGAAGACAACTGTTTCCGTCCGATGTAGGCACCGATGACAGTGACACCGAGCAAATACGTGAAGACGATGATGTAATCGATGAGGGAAAAACCCATGCGGAGGATTGTTATTCCGTCCGCCCGGAGTGAACGAGGGCGGACGGATACGTGGGACTGCTAATTTTTATGTGCTTTTGCAACACTGTCGAAGATCGGGAACACTTTGTCCAACTGCGAGATCTTCAGAAGCGATAGGACCTTTTTATGGACACCGACAAGTTTGATCTCTCCGCCGTGCTGCCGCATCTGCCGGTTCGCGATCAATAAGGCACTCAGGCCGCTGCTGTCGCAGAATTCCACTGCGGTCAGATCGATGATGAGGGATTTCAGGGAAGGGCGGCAGAGAAGGATGAATTCCCCCTTCAATTCCGGCGATACGGTCACATCAAGTTTCCGCTCCTTCAGGGTGAGAACGGTCTCTCCCGCGTTTTTCGTCACTTCAAACTTCATACAGTCCTCTTAAAACATTGAAAGTGTTCTGAATAATTGTTCATAGCGCATCTTTGCATTTCGGTTCGGTGCGGCGTTGAACTGGAAATTATAATAGCTGTCCGCATGTTCCTGGGCGAAGCCCACTTTCAGCGGAGCATTGATATGTCTGCATAAATACGCTGCGAACGGTACCAATGAAAGGTTCAGATCCACCAGCAGGTCGAACCGTTGGCTGAGCAGTGTATTGATCTCGTTCTTCTTCGGCAGGAAGAAATAATTCAAATGGTCGTTCTTAATGGTGGTGACGTTCGAACGGTTGAGTGTGTTCGCGAAGCTTCGGTTCCCTTCGCTGACCACAAGGGTCAGTTTATTCCCCTGGAATTTGTTCTGAAGCAGGATGATGGTCTGGGCGACGACGGAGCGCTGTTCCGGATTCTCGGGAATGATCACGACGGCTGTCCGTGCATTGGAGAATGAATTAGAGAACGACATCAGCTTCCCATCCTTCTTTCCGGAGAAGAAGCGTGTAAGGGTGATGCCGAAATTCCTGCGCTGCTGTTCGAACATTCTCAACCGTTGGATTAATGAGTGATCGTTTCTGGTACAAGGTGCAAAACGTTTTGAATAATTTCAAGGAGAGAAATCCCGGGGACCCGGACATTCTGTGCCGGAGAAGAAAAAAGTCTTGACAATCACTTGAGCATCTTCAGGAATTCCTCTTCGGTGATCGTCTTCACACCGAGTTCGACCGCTTTCTGAAGTTTGGAACCGGCGTCGCTTCCGACGATGACATAATCGGTCTTTTTACTGACGCTGGAGGAAGATTTTCCGCCGAGCGCTTCGATCCGTTCCTTTGCCTCATCGCGGCTCATTGATTCCAATCCTCCGGTCAGGACGAACGTCTTTCCAGTGACTTTGGCATTGCCGGTGACCGCGCGTTTTTCCGCCTGCATGCGGACGCCCGATTTGGCGAGGCGGTCCACCAGATTCCGGGAATGTTTCTCCTGAAAGAAGCGGACGACACTTTCAGCGATCCGCGGTCCGACACCTTCTACGTGCTCAAGCTCCTCCTGCGTGGCCTTTCGCAGATTGTCCATGGAGATAAAATGATCCGCCAGGAGTTTTGCGACGCCTTCGCCGACGAATCGGATCCCGAGACCGAACAGCACCCGGCTGAACGGAAGGGACTTGCTCGCTTCGATGCCGTCGAGCAGATTCTGTGCGCTTTTCTCACCCATCCGCTCCAACGACGCGATGCGGGATTTTTGCAGTGCATACACATCGGCAATATTGTTGATCAATCCTTCGTTCACCAGAAGATCGATCACCGCTTCACCGAGTCCTTCGATGTTCATCGCCCTGCGGTGTGCGAAATGTTCGATGCGTCCCCGCACCTGCGCCGGGCATTCAAAATTCTCGCAGTAATATGCCGCTTCCCCTTCGGGTCGATAGATCTTTGATCCGCACACGGGACATTTGGAGGGGAACGAAAAGCGCGACGACCGCTTCGGACGTTTCTTCAGATTGACGCCGGAGACTTTCGGAATGACATCGCCCCCTTTTTCCACACGCACGGTATCGCCGACCCGGATATCCAGTTCATTGATGTAATCTTCGTTATGCAGCGTGGCGCGGCTGACGGTGCTGCCGCCGACAAAGACCGGTTCCAGTTCCGCCACCGGTGTGATGGTCCCGACCCGTCCGACCTGCAGCGTGATCTCTTTCAGGAGAGTCTCCACCTGCTGCGCCGGGAATTTGAATGCGATCGCCCACCGGGGGGATTTGGCGACGGCACCGAGTTCCTGCTGCTGCCCGATGGAATCGACTTTGATGACGATGCCGTCAATATCATAGGGGAGGGAGGAGCGTTTCTCGTTCCATTGATCGCAGTATTGTTTCACTTCGGCGATATTCCTGCAGACTTTGGCATGTTCATTCACGGAGAATCCGAGCTGCTTCAGCAGTTTCAAATTCTCCGAATGACTCTTCAGCGGGATATCATTCGTGCGGAGGAAGTAAGTGAACATCCTCAGACTGCGCTGCGCCACGATCCTTGAATCCTGGAGTTTCAGAGTACCGGAAGCGGTATTGCGCGCATTGACGAATGTCTTCTCGCCGAGTTCTTCCTGACGCTTGTTCATGATCTCGAAGTCCTTCTTGGACATGAAGATCTCTCCGCGGACCTCAAAGTCCTTCGGAAGGCCCTTGCCATTCTCTGCTCGGAGGGGAATGGAGCGGATCGTCCGCAGATTCGCGGTGATCTCGTCTCCCTGAGTGCCGTCACCCCGGGTCGCACCCTGAATGAAGATCCCTTTCCGGTAGACGAGGCTGATGGCTACACCGTCGATCTTCAATTCGGCAACGAACTGATACTTCTGTTCGCCGAGCGCCGATCTCACTCTCCGGTCAAAATCGATCAGTTCTTCCTCGCTGTAGGTATTGGCGAGTGAAAGCATCGGCACTTCATGCGTGACGGTGGGGAATTCCTTGGTCGGCTCGCCGCCGACGCGCTGGGATGGGGAATCAGGGGTGAGCAGTTCCGGATGCTGCTGTTCCAGTTCAATGAGCTGCTGCATCACCCGGTCATATTCAAAATCAGAGATCGACGGCTGCGACAGGACGTAGTATTGATGATCGTACGTGCGGAGTGCGGCACGAAGTTTTTCGATCCTTTGTTTGGCGGAAGCGTTCGTGCTCATCGGACAATGACTATGGTTGGAGTTGTTCTGCCGTGATCCGGGCGTTCCTCACCCGTTTTCCCCGAGCCGAAAGAGGCTGGATCTCTTTGCCGTTCAGCAGCAGACGGACGGCGCCGCCGTCACTGATCGAGATGGAGAATTCCTTCTTTGCGATATAGGTGCGGTACCGACCTTTCAGCATGTACCCGCTGCGCATCGGCAGAGAATCACGGATGATCGTGATCCAGACGGAATCGGAAGCGATGATCCGAAGGACGAGTGAGTCGGGCTTCGGCACGGACTGTTTTGCAACGGCTGCGGAATCAACGGTATCCGCGGAGACCGGGACCGGAGCGGATCTTTCCTGTTCCTTCACGACCTCCTGGAAAGCGGTCTCCTTCACATTGTTTGCCGGGACCACTTCAGTGAAATAGTTATAGAGGAAGAGGGCGATCAATACCGCCGCAATTCCCAGTCCTGAGAGGACGATGATGGACCGGTTCTGTTTCTCTTTTTTGAGTTCACTGTCGGTCGTTTCCGGCCGGTACTGCAGCCGTCCTTCATCCCGTACGGTCGCTGTTTCCTGTTTATGCTCCGGCGTACTGTGAATGTCATACAGTTTCAGGATCTCAACGGCATCCATGCCGATCGCTTCGGCATACGCTTTGATGAATGCGCGGACGTAGGTCTGCGGCAGGATATCGAATGCGCCCTGATCGATCGCCTGAAGATACTTGATGTGGATGCGGGTCTGGCGGGAGATCTCCGCCAAAGTGATATTCTTTGCTTCGCGTTCTTTTCGAAGTTCTTCGGAAAAATGATTCATTCGTTGTCAGTCAGTGTAGAAAGTGCCCATGAGATAAGGTAAGATAAAGAAAATTACAGCACGCTCCAAGAGACATCGGTCATGCAGTGCACACAGCAGTTAATGGTCCAGAACTTCGCGCACTTTTTTGGCCAGTTCCTCCATTTTGTACGGCTTCTGGAGGAATCCGTCGATCTTTTTGGCAAAGGTGCTTCCCTCGATGATCGCGTCGTTATATCCGCTGGAGATGATCACTTTGGATTTCAGCTTCAACGCTTTGATCTTTTGAAAGACCTTCTTCCCGCCGACCTGCGGCATGTTCATATCCAGCAGAATAACATGGAATTTCCGTCTTTTGGAAAGGAGAGCGATCGCTTCGTTCCCGCCGGCAGCTGTCACGACCGAATATCCGAGATCGGTCAGCATCGTGCTCAGCGTCATTCGAATGAACTCTTCGTCATCCACGACGAGGATGGATTCCGTGCCGCCGGTGATCTTCCGGTTCTGCGGCGTGAAGATCTCCTGCGGGATCCCTTTGACGAGCGGGAAGGTGATGGTAAATGTTGTTCCCCGTTCCGGCTCGCTGATGAAGGAGATCGAACCGTCATGGGATTTGATCACACCGTACACCACCGAGAGACCGAGTCCGGTCCCTTTGCCCTGCTGTTTGGTGGAAAAGAATGGGACGAAGATCTGTTTCTTCACTTCGGAGGACATCCCGACCCCGTTATCCTGAACGGTCACTGTGACAGTATTGGTTGTTTTCAGATCCACGGTTGTGCGAACAGTGAGGATTCCGCCGTTGAGCATCGCATCGCGGGAATTGATGAAGAGGTTCAGCAGCGCCTGTTGTATCTGACCTTCATCTCCGCTGATGATCGCGTACTGTTCGGCGTAGAGGCGTTTGACCTCGATGAACGGTTTCACGGAAGGCTCGAACATCCTCAGCGTCTCTTCGATGATATCGTGAAGGTTCACAGGATGGAATTCGACCGGCGATCTCCGCGCGAACGTCAGCAGCTGGTTCGTCAGGGACTTCCCGCGGGTGGCTGCAGTCTCGATGATCTCCACGAATTGGTAATTCTTGTTCGTTGGGGAGAGCCGCCGGCGCATGATGGATGATGCTCCCATGATCGAGGTGAGGATGTTGTTGAAATCATGGGCGACACCTCCGGCAAGATTCCCGATGGTATCGATCCTCTGCGCCTGCATCACTTTCTGTTCCAGGAATTTCTGTTCGGTCATATCGCGGCCCACGCATCGGAGCAGGATCGGCTTTCCGGTCTCATCGTAAACGAGGGAAGTATTCACCGAGACATCGATGATCCGTTCATCGAACGTCCGCATCTGTTCTTCCGTCCCGCGGAATTCCTCTTTCATTTCGAACGAGCGCTGCAGCAGGGAATGGATATGGGAGTGCATTTCCGGCGGATACAGGAATGTGAGATGCCGGCCGATCAGATCAGATTTTGGATAGTTCAGGATCTGCGATTCGGTGAGATTACAGTTGATGATGATGCCGTCCCGGTTCACCAGATGGTACATGTCCGGCGAATGTTCGAACAGGTCGGCATACCGTTTCTCGGATTCGGTGATCTTATCGAACAGGTGGGCATTGTTCAGCGCAACACTGATCTGATTGCTGAAGGCGGCGATCAGGTTCACTTTCCGTTCCGGGAAGAATCCTTTCGACGTGCTCGCCAGCAGCAGGATCCCTTCGGATTTGTCCGCTACCCGGAGCGGCACCGAGACCCAGGAGGCGATCTCCAGCATCTGCAGATTTGTGTGGAAGACGATCCCGTCCGTTGCGTTCGTATCCTTATCGGTCCGCAGTTCTTCGGTCCACTCCAGAAAGGAACGGGACGCGAGCATCTTGTCCGAGAAGAAGCCGAATTCGGCGCCGAATGATTTCTTCAGTTCCAGCCGGTCACCCTGAAGCACATACAGCCATCCGTACTCCGTCTTGAGGATGTTCGCGACATTATGCAGCGCATTGCTGAAGATGTAGTTGAGGTTGATGGATTTGCTCACGACGAGTGCAACGGTATTGAGCGCCTCCAGTTCACGGCGCTGTTCTTCCAGCTGACGTCCGTATTTCAGGGAGAAATACACACTGGCGAATCCGATAACGCCGGCGGTAGTGATACTGACAAAATCGAGGAACTCGAATTCCTTTTGAAGGATAATGTTCGCGGAGATGATGGTCACCATCATCACGATGACGGCGGTGGATGCGACGATCTGGGCCTGCTCCACCAATCCGAATTTCAATGAGAAGGAGCGAAGACGCTGAAGGAGTGTTTTCATCGGATGGTGTGAGCGGAATTAATAATCGGCGGCCTTCTTCATTTCGCGAGTACGGCGGATCTTTCCTTCGATCGCCGCCAGCAGCACATCGTTCTCGACCGGTTTGGTGAGATAATCATCCACGCCGAGTTTCTTCCCGGTGCGGATCAGTTCCTTCTGGTTCAGAGCGGAGATGAAGATGAACGGGACGGATGCGAAGCGCTCGATGGACCGGAAGCGCTCGTAGAACATGAATCCGTTCATGTTCCGCTGGCCGAAGGCGATGTCGCAGAGGACCAGGTCGGGAGTGAAATTCTCCAGCAGGTTCAATGCTTCCTCACCTGAAACGGTGTTCAGACACAAATATCCGTTCTTTTCCAGCAGACGTTCGATCAGCAGGAGGAAATTCCTGTCGTCATCCAGTGAAAGGATGACCCCTTTCGAATCGAGTGATTTCAAGAGTCTTTTGATCTTCGGTTCCAGGACGCTCTCTTCGTTCTCCGTGATCCTGAACAATTCCCGCACCGATGTAAAATCGCGGATCCCTTTGTTCCAGGAATCCCGGATGGCGTTCAGATAACAGGTGAGCCGTGAGTTCTGTTCAAGATAGTCATGCTCATCCTGAGAAATGGCGAAGAATTCCCGCATGCTCTTTGCCCGTTCCTGTTCCAACGGAGTGATGCTGCCGTCCTTCCAGATCTCATTCAGGAAGGTCTTATACGCTTCCAGTACGGCATCCGAGATCTTCTGTACATATTTGGAAGGAATGAGGACAGGGGATTCGACCGGCTGCGGAGCGACCGGTTCGGGTTCTGCAGGGAGCGGGAGGACGTTGCCGGCTTCCTTCTCATGTTTCTCCTTGATGAGTACTTCGATCCGTTCCTTATACGCTTTGGCGTAGATGTTCTTCGCGCTGATCAGCAGGATCTGGTCCACAAGCCGGAGGGACTCTTCGTACTGACCGTTCTTGATAAGCTTATCCACACTGCGCAGCAGGTCGCTGATATTCTCTTTGGTATTCTTCATGCCGTTACATCGTCCGTTTCAATTCACGTGATCGTTTCAATTTCCCTTCAATCGTCGCCATCAGCATCTCTACATCGATCGGCTTGAAGAGATAATCGTCTGCACCGAGTTTTTTGCCGGTCCGGACGAGCACGTCCTGATCGAGTCCGCTCAGAAAGATGAACGGTGTCGTCAGGAATTTATCGATGGAACGGAAGCGTTCGTAGAAAGCGAAACCGCTCATATTGGGTTTGGAAAAGTTGATGTCGCAGATGACGATGTCGGGCGTCATCGATTCAAGCAGATGCAGCCCCTCTTCGCCGGTCATTGCTGTGAAGCAGTAATAGCCCCCTTCGTCCAGCACACTCTTGATGATGGTAAGGAACGGCTCTTCATCGTCCAGCACCAGCACCGAACCGTTGGACTGGAGCGACTGCAGCAGCTGGATGACACGAGGTTCGATCGACAGCTGTTCCTGATCGGTGATGAGGAACCGTTTCCGCTGTACGGAAAAATCCGTGATCCCTTTCCGCCATTCCTCGCGGATGGAGTGAAGGTAGCTCATGATGCGGACATCCCGCTCGATGACCAGATGCTCCTCCGGTGTGATGGCGAAGGTCTCGCGCATCGAATCGATCCGTGTCTGTTCATCCGGCGTGACGGAACCATCCTTCCAGATCTCCATCAGCATCGATTTGTATGCTTCCGATGCGACTGCGGACCGGGGGATCTGCGAGAACTTTCCCTGTGCAGTGGACGGTGCTGCCGGTGCCGCCGCTTTCTGAACCGGTGCCGGTTTGGGCAAAGGAGGCGTCGGCACAGGAGCTGCTGCAGGAGGAGTTTTTTTTGTTTCCGGTGCTGCCGGCGACGGAACAGCCGGAGGCGTCGGAGGTAAGGAAGCAGCTGTGGGCAGGACCGGTTCCGCTGAAGGAGGTTCGATGACGGTGGCACGGAGTGCGCGCTGCTCGGCATCGATCCTGGAAAGTCCCTGTGCTTCCATTAAGGAGACGATCCGTTCGCGGTATGCCTTCGCATAGACATTTCTTTGTTCCTTCTCGAAAACGAGATTGATGTATCCCATTGCATTCTCGAGATTACCGTTCTTGATCTCCCGATCCGCCATCCTCAGATAATCGCCGACATTCTTCAACAATATGGTCATGAACCCGTCCCATTCCTCTGCATTAATTCTCTGATCACAACTTCACGCGCCACATTCATCGGAAATTCCGTGTGGGTAAAGAGTTCGAACGCTTTTGCACCCTGGCCGAGGAGCATCTCGATGCCGCCGACTGTCCGCGCGCCGGACTGCCGGGCGAAGCGGAGCAGTGCGGTCTCCAACGGATGATAGACGATATCCAGAACGATCTGTTCCTTTTGGATCACAGCGCCTGCCGGAAGGATATGGACACCGGTGTTCGGCGTCATCCCGACGGTGGTGGTATTGATGATCGTGGAAGCGACATCCAGTTCGCGGGTGGCGACATCATGATCATTCGTACAGAAGAATTTCGTCAGACGGAACTTCGGACCGAACTCATCTACGATCTGCTGTGCGGTCGCCAGGGTCCGGTTGACGATCATGATCCGCTTCGGCGAGAAGAATTTTGCCACCGCATAGACCGTGGCGCGCGCTGCACCTCCGGCGCCGAAGATCACCACATGACTGTTCTTGATCTCCTCGATATAATATGCGAGAGAGATGTACAACCCGTGCGCATCCGTATTGTAGCCGAGGAGCCGTCCGTTATTATTGACGATCGTGTTCACGGCGCCGATCATCTTCGCCTCTTCCGAGACCTCGTCGATCAGCGGGATCACTGTCTCCTTGTACGGCATAGTGACATTAGCGCCGCGGAAATTGAGCGACCGAAGTGCAGCTACCAGATTCGGCAGCATGTCCTGGTCCACATCCATCACGCCGTAATCGTAATCCAGATTGAGTTTTTTGAATGCCGCCGTATGCATGGCGGGGGATAAGGTATGCGCGATCGAGTGACCGATGATACCGATATGCCGCTGATGTTCGGAGAATTTTGGCAGTTTCATGATTGAATATACCGTTTCTTCTAAAGATAAAAAAACCTAATCATGTGATTAGGTCCCCGTTCCCAAACGCATTATTCACTACCGTCGACGGTTCATTGCTGCAGCAGCGACGCGAATTCCTTTACCGACCGGACCCCTTTGAATTCCGTCTCAAGTTTGTTTCTGAGTTCGGGATTCAATTTCAATGCAGCTTTCAGCGACTCCACTGCATCAAGATTCTTCTCCATCACGAACAATACTTTGGCTCTGCTGTAATGCGCATCAGCGAATTGAGGATTTAGCTCGATGGATCTGTTCAGCGCCTTCAATCCCTCTTTAAAATACCCCATCACAAAAAGAGTATCGCCGTAATCATACCATGCTTCAAAATTGTTCGGATCGAGCTGCACCACCATCTTGTAGCTGAGAATGCATTCCTTCATCTTCCCGAGATTGAATTCGGCATCCGCCTTTGCATACCACAATTCAGGATATTCCCTGCAGATCTCCACTGCGCGGTTATAGTCGGTCAAAGCTTTGCGGTACTGCTCCATGGCATCGTAGCAGCTGCCGCGGCCGAAGTAGGACTCATAATGCGTCGGATCGTATTTGATGGCAAGTCCGAAGCATTTGATCGCCTCGGCATAATTTTCCAACTCTTCATACGCATTGCCGAGATTGTGGAGTGCGGGGACATCCTTCGGTTCGAACCGGAGCGTCTGTTTGTAACATTCCACCGCTTCATTCAGTTTACCGATCATGGCAAAAACATTTCCCTTATTATAGTAGGCGGAAGGGAAATTTTCCTTGATGGCGATCGACATATCATAGCTGTCGATGGAACGCTCATGCTGCCCGAGACGGTTCAGGACGATCCCTTTATTGTACCAAGCGTTGAAATTGTACGGGTCGAGATCGATATGTTTGTTGTAACAATCGAGTGATTCCTGCAGCCTGTCCATCAGATCGAAGCAGAATGCGAGTTCAAACCAGACATCAGGATTATTCGGTTCTTCCTTTACAAGGAATTTCAGGATCTCCAACGCTTCTTCGAACCGTTCCAGTTTTTCCAGGATGACCGCTTTGTTCAGGAGGGCTTCCGTGTCACCCGGATTGAGAATAAGGGCTTTTTCAAAATCCTTCAGTGCATCATCGTTCCTGTTAGTGTTATCGAGCGTGATGCCTCGGTTGATAAAGAGGTCGCTATCGTTCGGATTGAGGGAAATGGCGTGATCGTAGCATTCCAACGCTTCGGAATAGCGGAAAAGATTGTTCAGGATCATCCCTTTCCTCATCCACGCTTCGGAGGAATACGGTGCAAAATCCACCAATTGCGAGGCGAAAGAGAGTGCATCTTCATATTTCTCTTTCTCGAAGTAATAGCTGATGATCTCCTCCAACGCCTCGATGCTCTTCAGCCCGTTTCCGCCGCGCCGGAGTAATTCCTTGAAGCGTTCTATCTCCTCGTTCCGGTCGCGCCGGGGGGAAGAATCGCCTTCAAAATCATCTTCGAAATTATCGTGATCGTACGTGGACATGAGGGGAAGACACCGTTTGATGGAGAAACAATCTGTTGAATCAAATAAACAAAAAAAGGGGGGGTAAGTCAATAATTCTTGCCGGAACAATTTATTTTCTTTGAAAATCCACTAAAATAGACGAAATTTGGACAGTTTGTTCCCCATGTCTCTCTTACTTAAACCATTGCTTGAAGTATCTCCATGACCCCACTCAAAATACGTATCAATAGAATTTCAGACGAGACCAAGGATGTCCCATTGCCGACTTATGCTACCGAGGGGTCAGCAGGAATGGATATTTATGCGGCAGTGATGGGAGAAATCACAGTGAAAGCGGGGGAAACGACCCTTGTTCCGACCGGTTTTTCCATGGAGATCCCGGTCGGGTACGAAGCACAGATCCGTCCGCGAAGCGGTCTGGCATTGAAGAGCAGCATCGGACTGATGAATTCTCCCGGAACGATCGATTCGGATTACCGTGGAGAAGTGAAGATCGTTTTCACGAATTACGGGAAGAATGATTTCGTGGTGAAGCGGGGGGACAGAATTGCTCAGATGGTCGTGGCGTCATACGAGCGTGTCGTTTGGGAGGAATCGTCACAATTGAATGAAACTGCACGCGGTGCAGGCGGATTTGGACACACAGGCATCTCCCACTCTTAACTATCATCCTTATGGCACGTCCCAAAAAAAAGATCGCTCCCGAACAATCCGGACCGGAATTCACTTCCGGCGATGAAGGTGTGAATAGCCCTGTCTCTACGCTGGATACGATCGTTATTTCAGCCGGACTTGTCCTGTTATTCTTCCTGCTCTATTCGTTGGAATCGCTCATCTCGCCGTTCCTCATTCTCGGGACGATCATATTTCTGCTCTATCCGTTGAGGGATAATGCTGTTGCAAAGAATATCATGGTGCTCTCGATAACGTTGTTCATGCTCTGGTTCCTCGTCACTATCGAATCGATCCTTTCGCCGTTCGTCCTTTCGCTCTTCCTCGCGTATCTGTTCCATCCCATCGTCACGGCGCTGGAGACAAAGTTCAAGATGCCGCGCTGGACCTCGGCAGTCTTTATCATATGCATCAGCGTTGCAGTCGTCATCATCCTGCTGGTGCTCGGGCTGCCGCACATTATCGGACAGTTCGAAGGGATCCTGCAGGCGATCGGGACCATCTCCACGCAATTCGTGGAATGGGTGCTGGACGGACGGTTCATCAAAGCGATCCAGAAGTACGGCATCTCCGTAGACCAGCTGCGCAACATGCTGACGAACTCCATCGCCCCGAGAGTGGAGGATATCCTGAAAGGGCTCCTGAAAGGGACATTCGGCATCGTCAGCGGACTGCAGGTGCTCGTCTCCGGCATTGTGAACATCGTCATCATTCCGTTCCTCACATTCTTCTTGCTGAAGGATTTCCCGCTCGTGCGGCACCGGATCAAAATGTTGGTCCCCCGCAAACGGCGCGAGCAGTCGGTCCTGTTCTATCACCGTGTCGATGAGATCCTGGGACGGTACATCCGCGGCACCACGATCATAGCGATCTTCGATCTGATCGCGGTCTCCATCGGGCTCTGGGTGATCGGCATCCAATATCCGCTCGTACTCGGCATCCTCTCCGGCATGCTTTTCTTCATCCCGTATTTCGGATTCATCACCATCCTGTGCGTCTCAGCCTTCGTCGCATCGCTCAGCATGGGAGCGATCACGCTTCCGGTGATCTCCACCGTCTCATTCCTGGGAGTGCTGCACATCGTGGAAAATTATATCCTCACGCCGAAGATCATCGGCAGCAAGATCGGTCTTCATCCGGTCGTGCTGATCCTTTCATTATTCATCTTCGGATATTTTTTGGGTTTCATCGGACTGCTGATCGCGATCCCCGCCGCGGCGATCATCATCGTTTCGGTGAAAGAATGGGAAATGAACCGCAAGAAAGAATTGCGGCAAGAGAACGAACCATCACTGTAACTATCCGGGACCATTCATGTTTGGGAAATTATATCTTGTAGCGACACCGATCGGAAATCTTGATGATATGACATTCCGTGCGATCGAAACACTGAAGAATGTCGACATCGTCGTGTATGAAGAGAGAAAAGAAGGGAGCCGGCTGCTCCGGCATTTCGGAATTGAAAAACCGGTGGAGAGTCTGAACGAGCATAACGAAGCTGCATCTACGTTCATCATCCTCGATCATTTGAAGAATGGAAAAAGCGTCGCGGTCGTCTCCGATTCGGGAACGCCGGTCTTTTCCGATCCGGGACAGCTTCTTGTCCGTAAGGCGGTGGAAGAAGGAGTGAAGATCGTCCCGATCCCCGGTGCATCGTCCCTGATGCCGGCGCTGACCGTATCCGGTTTCTCCATCGATCAATTCGTCTTCTACGGCTGGCTCTCCCCGAAGCGTCCCCGCCGGCTGGTGGAACTGCAGCAGCTCCGTCGTGAACTGCGGACCATCATTTTGATGGATACACCGTACCGTTTGGTGGCGCTGATGAAGGATATCTCCGAGGTGTTCGGAGCGACCAGAAAGGTCTGTGTAGCATTCGATCTGACGATGCCGGATGAGGAGATCTTCCACGGTACAGCGCCCCAGCTTGCGGCAAAATTCGAGAAAGAGGACCGAAAAGGGGAATTCGTTCTGGTGATCGAAGGGAAAGGGAAATAGGGAAATTGCACTTCCTGAGGGCATTCTCTATATTCGTACAGTGAAATCACTCAAACATGCATATCAACATCAGCAACAGCAGCAGTCGGTGAAAGCACCGGAACTGTACGGGGATTATTGGTTCAACTCTCCGCCGTTATCCATCGGCGCTGCGGTCGGACAGAATGTGCTGCTGTTCTTTTGGAATTATACCTCGCCGTCGTCGCTCCGTCTTCTTCCGCTGATGAAAGAATGGTTCTCGACCTATGCTGAAATTGGACTCATTTGTATCGGAGTCCACTCACCGGAATTCTCCTTCGCTGCCGATCCGAAGAAAGTCGATGAGTTCCTGAAAAAGCATTCCGTCGATTTTCCGAATGTGTCGGACAATGACCGTTTGATCGCCGGAGCATACCGTGTTTCGCAGTTCCCGTCGCTGGTGCTCATCAGCGGCAACGGAAATATCTACGATGTCGTCACGGAATCATTTTCCGTTCCTCGTTTGGAGCGTTCCATCCAGTATCTGCTTCGTCAGTCCGGATTTTTCGGAGAACTGCCGATGCTGAAATCCATCTATTCCGAGCGCTCGTGGGAGGATTCGGCAGTGGAATTGAGCACCGGATATCTGCACGGCTCGCTCGGCAATGCGGAAGGATACAGTCCCGAACTCGCCGCCGAGTACCGCGATCCCGGCATCTATGTGGAGGGAAAATTCTACGCTCACGGGATCTGGCGTGCGGAGCGGCATGCGTTCCGCTACGAAGGGGAACCGAATGAAGGATATATCATCTGCAGCAGTTCCGGGGAGAACATTGACGCGCTCGTCGGCAGTGCGGAAAAGAATTCGCTCCGCATGAAGGTGGATGAGTCGCAATTACTTGTGGAACAGATGGGACCGGATGTACATCTGGATGCCAAAGGGAATTCGACGGTCGCTGTCGGCGATCCGCAGTTCCTTTCGCTGTTCCATGCCACCACCAAAGACAATCACGCTGTGAAATTCATTCCGGCAGGTCCTGGCATGACCTTCTATCTGTTCTCTCTCTTCACCTCACTTCATGAACGGGATGTCGATCATCCCATCCACAACAATTGAACGTCGGAATGACCACTCGTATCACCGAACTCTTTGCGATCCGCTATCCCGTCATCCAGGCGGGAATGGTGTGGGTCTCCGGATGGAAACTCGCATCCGCTGTCTCGAACGCCGGCGGACTCGGCATCATCGGCGCCGGATCCATGAAAGCTGATCTGCTGAAAGAACATCTTCAGAGGACATCTGCAGCGACACACCTTCCGTACGGCGTGAACCTTCCGCTGCTCCGGGGGGATATCGATGACCTGATATCAGTGGTGCTGGAACAGAATGTGAAGATCGTTTTCACTTCCGCCGGACATCCCGGAAGACATATCGAGAAATTCAGGAACGCCGGATGCACCGTCGTCCATGTCGTTGCCAATGTGAAACAAGCGCTGAAAGCGGAAGAGGTCGGCTGTCACGCGGTCGTTGCAGAAGGATTCGAAGCGGGGGGACATAACGGATTGGATGAGATCACCACGCTGGCATTGATCCCGCAGGTGGTGGATGCAGTGAAGATTCCGGTGATCGCTGCCGGCGGTATCGCGGATGGACGCGGAATGCTTGCGGCCTTCGCATTGGGTGCCGAAGCTGTGCAGATCGGTACACGCTTTGCCGCTACGGTTGAATCATCCGCACATCAGATCTATAAGCAGAAGATCGTCGAGGCAAAGGACGGCGATACAGTTCTTACCTATCGGCATATTCTTCCGGTCCGAGCGATCAGGAATCCGTTCATGTCGGAAGTGCAGAAGGAAGAGACGCAGCGCGGCATGACACGGGAACGGATGATGGAACTCCACGCAAAAGGACGGGAGAGGAAAGGGATCTTTGAAGGGAATTGGGAGGAAGGTGAAATGGAAATGGGACAGAGTTCCGGATTGGTCCGCGAAATCATCCCCGCAGCCGAGGTCGTCAAACGCATGATGGAAGAATTCGAATCCGCACGCACAAGGATCAATACGAAGTGATCATGAATCCCACACAGCAGATCACCACATCAATCTTCGACCTGTTCAAGGTCGGTCCGGGTCCGTCCAGTTCACATACCATCGGTCCGATGAAAGCGGCGTATGATTTTCTTCACCGCATTTCCCGTCTTCCCGCCGAAGTGATCGCATCCGCCTCCTCCATCGATGTGATCCTCTATGGTTCTCTTGCAGCCACCGGAAAAGGGCACGGTACGGACCGCGCCGTTGCAGCAGGGTTGCTCGGGAAACTCCCCGAGGAATGTGAACCGAAGTGGTTCTCGCAGCTGATGACCGGTGATCAGTCCTACAGCATTGCTGTCGGAGCCCATACTATTCCGTTCGGTCCTGAGAATATCCGCTTTGAACGCGGGAAATTCCATTTCCATCACCCGAACACGATGCAGATCAGATTGATGAACGGAATGATGCTCCTCACGGAAGAGGAATATTATTCCGTCGGCGGCGGATTCATTCACCGGAAAGGTGAAACGGACCGCGACATCGAATCCCGGACTCCGCGCTATTCCTTTTCTACAATGAGTGATGTAAAGGAGCATCTTTCGCGTGAGAATATCTCCCTTGCGGAAATGATCCTTCGGAACGAAGAATCGCTCACCGGACAGTCCAGATCACAGATCGAATCCCGGCTCGATGCCGTCATCAATTTCATGCACGAAGCGGTGAAGCGCGGATTAACTGCCGAAGGCGAACTTCCCGGTTCCATCAAATTGAACCGTAAAGCCGGTTCGCTCTATAAGAAGGCGCAGGAGATGTCGAGAACTCAGGATTCGTTCCTGATCTTTCTGAATGCCTACTGCGAAGCGGCTTCGGAAGAGAATGCTGCGGGAAATATCGTTGTGACTGCACCGACAAGCGGCGCCTCCGGCGTTATTCCCGGATTGACCTATCTGATGCGGACGCACTATCATTACGATCAGCAGAAACTGCGGGACGGAATGTTCGTTGCCGCCGCCGTCGGATTTTTGGTGAAACATAATGCGAGTATCTCCGGTGCAGAAATGGGATGCATGGGGGAGATCGGGACAGCCAGTGCGATGGGGGCAGCGATGCTTTCCTATTGTGCAGGATGCGACATCAACACTATCGAAGCGTCGGCGGAGATCGCCATCGAACATCATCTCGGTATGACCTGCGATCCGATCGGCGGATATGTTCAGATCCCCTGCATTGAACGGAACGCGATGGGTGCCGTCAAAGCATATAATGCGTATCTCCTTGCTTCCTCCGGTAACCACGCCTACCAAAAGATCTCACTGGATTCCGTCATCAAAGTGATGAAAGCGACCGGAGACGATATGTCCAAAAAGTATAAAGAGACATCTGAAGCAGGACTGGCATTGAGTGCTACTGAGTGCTGATGAAAAGACCTCACAGGTCTTTGAGACCTGTGAGGTCTTTTCGTTTAGGGAACCTGCTTTTGTTGTAATTCATAGAGAACTTCCGTAAATTGTACCAGTGGCGATTTGAATACGACAGCTTGCCCGCCACACGGCAGTCCGACAACAGAACAATATGCTTCGTTGACGGGCTTGCAGCCATCAGGTTGATGGCATAAGTTGCTAAAGCGTCGACGGTAAAGACCATCTTGTACCCCGACGCATACACCCATGTTGTCGGGGTTATTCATTTTTAGGACGGGATTTCATCCCGTCCAACCAAACAAAAATATGAGCAAAACATTCGAACAAGTATTACAAGAGAAGATCGTCGTATTTGACGGTGCCATGGGAACGAACATCCAGACTCAGAACCTCACGGCGGATGATTTCGGCGGTGAACATTACAACGGCTGTAACGAATATCTCCTGGTCACCAAACCGTCCGCGATCGAAAAAGTGCATCACGATTTTCTGGCGGCCGGAGTGGATGTGATCGAGACCGATACCTTCGGTTCCTCCTCCATCGTCCTTGCGGAGTACGGACTGCAGGACCGTGCGTATGAGATCAGCAAACTGGGAGCGTCTCTGGCGAAGAAGGTGGCAAGAGAATTCTCGACGGCAGCGCATCCGAGATTCGTCGCCGGTTCCATCGGACCGACAACGAAACTGCCGTCGCTGGGACACATCACGTTCACCGAAATGGAGCGGACCTACTACGAACAGGTGGCCGGACTCATTGAAGGAGGTTCCGATCTTCTGATCGTCGAGACCTCACAGGATATCCTCCAGGTGAAAGCAGCGCTCGGCGCCGTTTTCAAATATTTTACCGATAAACGGATCAAGATCCCGGTCGTCAGTTCCATCACCATCGAAACGATGGGAACGATGCTCATGGGAACGGAGATCGGCGCCGCACTGACAGCGCTGGAACCGTACGACATCTCCGTGATCGGAATGAACTGCGCGACCGGACCGAAAGAGATGTCCGAGAACATCCGGTATCTCACACAGAATTCCCGGATTCCCGTCTCCTGCATTCCGAATGCGGGGCTGCCGGAGAATGTCGGCGGCGTTGCCCATTATCATCTCACACCGGATGAAATGTCCCAGTGGCTTACTCATTTCGTGAAAGATTTCGGCGTGAGTGTGGTGGGAGGATGCTGCGGTACACGTCCAGAACATTTGAAAGCGGTCGTCTCCGCGATGAGCGGACTCACCCCGAAACAGCGTGCCATCGAATATCAGCCGTCTGTTTCCAGTCTGTACTCGTCCGTGACAATGGAGATGAAACCGGCGCCGCTCATCGTCGGCGAACGGACGAACGCGAACGGCTCAAAGAAATTCCGCGACCTCCTGCAGAAGGAGGATTACGACGGCATGGTGATGATGGCGAAAGAGGCAGTAAAGGAAGGGGCGCACGTGCTGGATGTCTGCGTCGCGTATGTGGGCCGGGATGAAGTGCGTGATATGAAGGAATTCGTTTCCCGATTGAACACGCAGGTTCCGCTCCCGCTGGTGATCGATTCCACCGAATCGAATGTGATCGAAGCGGCGCTGCAGCTCTGCGCCGGGAAGGCGATCGTCAACTCCATCAATCTAGAGGATGGTGAAGAGAGGATCGCGCATGTCGTTCCGCTCTGTAAGAAATACGGCGCGGCAGTCGTCGCTTTGACCATCGATGAAAAGGGGATGGCGAAAACGGCAAAGGATAAATTCGTTGTCGCGCAGCGTATTTATGAACTGGTCGTGAACAAATACGGAATGAAGCCGAGCGATCTCATCTTTGATACGCTTACGTTCACTCTCGGCAGCGGTGACGAGGAGTTCCGCAAGGCCGGCATCGAAACGATCGAAGCGATCCGGCTGATCAAACAGAAATATCCCGAGGTCGGCTTCGTCCTCGGTGTCAGCAACATCTCGTTCGGGCTTGCTCCGCATATCCGCCACGACCTGAACTCTGTCTTCCTGCATTACGCGATCGAAGCGGGACTTTCCCAGGCGATCGTCAACGCACAAAAGATCAAGCCGCTCTATAAGATCGACGACCGCGGACGCGAATTGTGCAAACAACTGGTCTTTGATGAACGGAAATTCAGCGGCGAACAATGCACGTACGATCCATTGACGGAACTGATGGCGTATTATGCCGACAAGAAGACCGATGCGAAGGCGGAGAAGAAGGAACGTGCCGGGACCATCGAAGAGATCCTGAAGAACCGCATCATCGACGGCGACCGGACCGATGTTGCAGCCGATCTGGATGAAGCATTGAAAAAATATACACCGCTCCACATCATCAACGAGATTCTGCTGGACGGAATGAAAGTGGTAGGCGATCTGTTTGGCCGCGGTGAGATGCAGCTTCCTTTTGTGCTCCAATCAGCCGAGACAATGAAGGCCTCCGTCGCATATCTGGAACAGTTCATGGAAAAGAGCGACGCGACCAACAAAGGCTCCATGGTGCTCGCCACCGTGAAAGGGGATGTGCATGATATCGGCAAGAATCTGGTGGATATCATCCTGACGAACAACGGTTATAAGGTCTATAATCTTGGGATCAAACAGCCGCTGGATGCCATCATCAATTCCTGGCAGGAAACAAAAGCGGATGCGATCGGCATGAGCGGTCTGCTCGTGAAATCCACCGCCATTATGAAAGAGAATCTGGAATTGATGAACGAACGCGGCCTGACCCCGCCGGTTGTCCTCGGCGGTGCAGCGCTGACCAGACGATTCGTTGAGAACGATCTCCGTTCACTGTACAAGGGGACGGTCGTGTATGCAAGCGATGCGTTCGACGGTCTCCGGTTCATGGAACAGCTGAAGACGAAAGGGGTGGAAAGCTTCGCCTCATCCGCCGACAACGAACCTGTCCTGACCGAAGACGGTGACGAACTCCTGACCGGCTCGGAAGCGAAGATAGCGGCGGCATTGAAGGAACAATCCGCGCTGCCGATGACATCAAAAGTATCGACGGATGTTGCGATACCGAAACCGCCGTTCTGGGGGACAAAGGTTGTCGATAATATTTCGCTCGATGAGATCTTTGCGTTCATCAATGAAGCGGCGCTGATCAAAGGACAGTGGCAAGTGCGGAAAGGGAAGCGTTCAGAGGAGGAATACCGGAAAGAAGTGGATGAGAAGGTTCGACCGGATCTGGAACGCTTAAAGCTTCAGATCAAACATGAACAGCTGCTGCAGCCGAAAGTGGTCTATGGATATTTCCCGTGCAATTCTGAAGGGAACGATCTGATCATCTATCAGGACGATCTGAAGACCGAACGACTGCGGTTCAGCTTCCCGCGACAGAAGGATGACCGCTTCCTCTGCTTGTCGGATTATTTCGCGCCGAAGAGTTCCGGAAAGATCGATGTCGTTCCATTCCATATGGTCACCATGGGCGCAAAAGCATCGGAGCATTCCGCCAAACTGTATGCGGCGAATGATTATAAAGAGTATCTCTACTTCCACGGATTGAGCGTTGAATCCGCCGAAGCCCTTGCGGAATTGTGGCACAAGAAGATCCGTGAGGAACTCGGAGTCGCCGGAAAGGATGCGAAGGAGATCAAGCGTCTGTTCAGCCAGGGATACCAGGGATCGCGGTACAGTTTCGGTTATCCTGCCTGTCCGAATCTTGAGGATCACACGAAACTGTTCGAGCTCCTGCAACCGGAACAGATCGGAGTCCATCTGACGGAAGAGTTCATGCTCGAACCGGAACAGTCCACCGATGCGATCATCGTGCATCACCCGGAGGCAAAATACTTCAACATCAAATAGGCAGAAATAATGGTCTCTCGCAAAGCCGCTAAGACGCAAAAAGATAGTTGACAATTCTTTGCGTCTTTGCGGTCCTCATGGCAGAGATTAAGCGATAGTTTCATCGATCCAATATATTTTCAGTAACAAGCATCCAGAATCCAGTAACCAGAATCCAGAGTCACTATTTTTTTTGAAAGGAAACCACATTATGCCAAATTTAATTTTGATCCGTCACGGTGAATCACAATGGAATCTTGAGAACCGTTTCACCGGCTGGGTCGATGTACCGCTCTCACCGAAAGGGGAGCAGGAAGCCAAGGCCGCAGGGGAAAAGCTCAAAGCCTATCGATTCGACAAAGCGTTCACCTCAAAACTGCAGCGTGCCAACAACACTCTCCGCTTCATCCTCGAAGCGAGCGGTCAAACGAATATCCCGACCGAATTCGATACTGCATTGAACGAACGACATTACGGTGCGCTTCAGGGATTGAACAAAGCAGAGACCGCACAGAAATATGGTGATGACCAGGTGAAGATCTGGCGCCGCAGCTACGACGTCCCCCCGCCGAAGGAAAAGACAGAAATGAATCCGGACGGGACCAGCGAAAGTCTGAAAGACACCGCAGCCCGCACCCTTCCTTATTGGGAGAAAAAGATCATGCCTGAAATCAAAAATGGGAAAAATATCATCGTTGCAGCCCACGGGAACAGTCTCCGTTCCATCGTGATGCACCTTGATAATCTCACGAAAGAGCAGGTTTTAGAGTTAAATATCCCCACTGGGGCTCCTCTCCTCTATGTCTTTGATTCAAATGGCACGATTGTTGAAAAGAAATACTTGTAAAAGGACTATTTGGTAGGATAATGAATATCGGATAAAACAGTCCGATTTAATCTATTATTGAGTTTTGCACAAGTTTTCACTATAATTTCAATAGTAACAGTCAACCTCGAGGAGAAAAATTATGGCAACGTTTATCACCGAAGAATGTATCAACTGCGGAGCTTGCGAACCTGAATGCCCCAACACGGCGATCTATGCCGGCGGCGCACAATATGATTTCAAAGGCGGAAAGCATGATGCGATCTCGAACGATTTCTATTACATCGTTCCCGAAAAATGCACAGAGTGCGTCGGTCATTTCGATCAGGAACAATGTGCTGCAGTCTGTCCCGTTGACTGCTGCGTACCCGATCCGAACCGTCCTGAAACAGAGGAAGTTCTGATCGCACGCGCGAAAGAGATCCATCCGGAGCGCGCATTTGCTGAATTGAGTGCATCGAACTCACGGTTCAGAAAATAACTGCTTCACAGATCATTTCACGAAGGTCGGTTCATTGATTGAACCGACCTTTTTATTTTTGAGGTGAACATGAACATCGGGAATTATACTCTCACATCGATCGAGACCGGCCGTTTCGCATTGGACGGAGGCGCAATGTTCGGCGTCGTACCGTGGGTCTTCTGGTCCAAAACGAATCCGCCGGATGAGAAACAGCGCATCACGCTTGCTGCGCGGTGTCTGCTGATCCGCGGGAATGGACGGACGATCCTCGTCGATACCGGCAACGGGTCGAAGTGGAACGACAAACTGAAGGATATCTACCGGCTGGACAATTCCCGTTTTGCGCTCGAGGATTCACTCGCACGCGCAGGAGTGACACCGGAAGAGGTGACCGATGTGATTCTGACGCATCTCCATTTCGACCATTGCGGTGGAAGTACGAAAATGGTGAACGGTTCCCTTGTACCCTCATTCCCGAATGCTGTACATCATGTTCAAAAAGCTCATTGGGAATTGTCGCAGAATCCCACGGACCGCGACCGCGCCAGTTTTATGAAGGATGACTTCATGCTTCTGCACGAACGGGGAATGCTGAAGTTCGTTGACGGCGAGCAGGAGATCTTTCCGGGGATATCGGTGGTTGTCTGCAACGGACACACTGCTGCGCAGCAGCTTCCGAAGATCACAGACGGGACGACGACACTGCTCTTCTGCTGCGACCTCGTTCCGACAACTTCCCACATCCCGTTCCCGTACATCATGGGGTACGATCTTCGGCCGTTGGTCACATTGGAAGAGAAGAAACGGATCCTGCCGCAGGCGGAACACGAGGGATGGATCCTCTTCTTTGAACATGATCCGGAAACGGTCGCCGTGACGCTGCAGCGGACCGACAAAGGGATCGGGATCAAAGAGAAATTATCATTCTAATTCCGAAAGCAGTGCAGCATGAGTGACCATATCGTATGTGCCGCGGATCAGGTCAAAACCGGCCGCGGGAAAAAAGTGACCGTGGACGGTGAAGAGATCGCACTCTTCAGAGTGGAAGGGAGAGTCTGCGCAGTTTCCAATATGTGTCCCCATCAGAAATTCCAAAAGATCCATGACGGTATGTTCGAGAACGGAATCGTCATCTGCCCGATGCACGGCTGGGCATACGATGTCCGGACCGGAGTGTCAACGAATGCAAGTGGACGGCTGAAGGTGTTCCGTGCAGAAGAAAAGAACGGTATGGTAGCTGTCTTTATTGATTGATTTATTCATTTCCGCATCGGTTCATTTTACGGGTGCACAATGAATCGATGGACCGATGAGACAATGAATTCAATGACAATTCCTTTATGGACCTCACCCGGAAAATAAGATCCAAAGCGCTCGAGCTTGGTATTCACAAGATCGGAATCGCAAAAGCAGAGGCATTGACCGGTGAAGGGGCACATCTCAGGGAATGGCTGCACCGCGGCCATCATGCTTCCATGAAGTGGATGGAGAAAAATACTGAGAAGAGGACCGATCCGCGCCTGATCATCCCGGATGCAAAGTCCGTGATCAGTCTGGCCGTCAATTATTATACCCCCACACCGCATCAACCGAACAGGAATGAGGGAAAGATCTCCCGATACGCCTGGGGGGATGACTACCATATCCATGTCACAAAAAGAATCCAAACGCTCTTTGAGTGCATCAAAGAATGGGAGCCGCGATCAGAGGGGCGCTATTATGTCGATACCGGTCCGGTGATGGAGAAGGTCTGGGCGGCCCGGGCCGGTGTAGGATGGCAGGGGAAGCACACGAATCTCATTACGAAGGAGTATGGTTCCTGGGTCTTCCTTGGAGTGATCATTACGACATTGGAACTGGATGTCGATCCACCGATGGAGGATTTCTGCGGAACGTGCACTGCCTGCATCGATGCCTGTCCGACCGATGCGATCCGCGAGCCGTATGTCGTAGATAGTAACCGCTGTATTTCGTATCTTACCATAGAACACCGCGGTGCGATCGCCGAATCGCTCGGCAAAAACTTCGAGCAATGGATCTACGGCTGCGATATCTGCCAGGATGTCTGTCCTTGGAACAGATTCCAGCAGGAAACCGAACATTCGGAATTTATTGCGAGAGAGAAGAACATCGATCCTCCGCTGGATGAACTGACGGGGATCACGCAGGAAGAGTTCAGCGCACGATTCAAAAATTCCCCGATCAAGCGGACAAAGCGTGAGGGAATTATTCGTAATGCTGCCGTTGTTAAAGAGAATAAGAGCAACTCATAAATTTTCATCATTCTTCATTTTTTACTATCATCATTCGATATGTCTGATAATCACAGAAAAGTCATCATCATCGGTTCCGGTCCCGCCGGACTCACAGCAGCTATTTACGCCAGCAGAGCAAATCTCAATCCGCTCATCTTTGAAGGGATCCAGCCCGGCGGACAATTGACCATCACCACAGAGGTGGAGAATTATCCCGGTTTTGAACATGGTATCCAGGGTCCCGAGCTGATGGATGTGATGCGTAAGCAGGCGCTGAGGTTCGGCGCGGAGTCGCAGTTCAAGATCGTCTCGAACGTCGATTTTTCGCAGCGTCCGTTCAAAGTATGGGTGGACGAGGTGATGTATACAGCGGACGCCGTGATCGTTTCCACTGGAGCATCGGCGCAATGGCTTGGACTTGAATCGGAAAAACAGTTCTCCGGTTATGGTGTGTCCGCCTGCGCTACATGCGACGGATTCTTCTTCCGGAATCAGGAAGTGTATGTGGTCGGCGGGGGAGATACTGCGATGGAAGAGGCAAGTTTCCTCACAAAATTCGCTTCGAAGCTCACGTTGGTCCACCGCAGGAATGAATTCCGTGCATCCAAAGTGATGCAGGACCGTGTGCTGAGTAATCCGAAAGTATCCGTAGAATGGGATACGGTCGTTGAGGAAGTGCTCGGGACAGTAGAGAATGATAAGAAAAAAATGACCGGACTGAAGTTGAAGAACGTGAAAACGGGAGCTGTGAAGGAAGTTAAAGCAGACGGACTGTTTTTGGCGATCGGTCACAAGCCGAACACGGAGCTCTTCAAAGGTATACTGGATATGCATGAAAATGGATATCTGAAAGTACAGGCCGGATCGACAAGAACCAATATCGAAGGGGTCTTTGCGGCCGGAGATGTTGCCGATCATTACTATCGTCAGGCAGTTACGGCAGCTGGAAGCGGATGTATGGCAGCGATTGATGCAGAGCGGTGGCTGGCGGAACAGGATTAACCGGTGTGAGAAATACATAGCATAAAAAAAGCCTTCTCGTTTGAGAAGGCTTTTTTATTGGACTTGATCAACGATGGTTACTTCATTAGAATCATTTTTTTAATCCCGACGTTGTTCCCTGCTTTCAGCTTGTAGAAATATATCCCGCTGGCCAATTGTGATGCATCAAATGCAACGGCATAATTTCCTGAAGGTTGTTGACGATCGACCAGTGTGGCGATCTCTTTTCCCATCATATCATAGACCTTCAACGAAACAAACTCATCGGAAGCGATGCTGTAGGAGATGTTTGTCGCAGGATTGAAGGGATTCGGATAGTTATTGGCAAGAGCAAAAGCAGCCGGTGCAGCTGCGATAGCCAACTCAATTGTTTTGGAATATTCAAACGTGCCGTCCCGGTCGATCTGTTTTAATCGATACGATGTTCGTCCGTGCGCGCTGTTGTCGACAAATGAATATGACTTCGGCGCATTGCTGTTTCCGGCCCCTTCCACAAATCCGATTTCTTTCCAGTCGGTTGATGAAGATCGTTCCACGGCAAACCCATGATTGTTAATTTCGGTAGCAGTGTTCCAGGAAAGCTGAATACCATTGCTGGTATTCTTTACGGTAAACGATGTCAATTCCACCGGAAGGGGGGATGCATTCACCTGAAGGAATGGATATCCATTATTTGTTGAACCGTCGATACTCCAGATATTATCAAAATCCCATCCGGCATTCGTGAACGTCGATTGTGTTTGCATCTCACTGGTGGTTTTTTGAGTACCGGCATATGACGGTGCACTTTGAATTGTATAATCATAGAACGAATTTGGGGCGCTATACGAACCTGTAATTGCAAGATTCGTGTTGGTAAAGAATCCCCCGACATATCCATTGGAAGCTGCTGTTCCGGCGCTATAACATTTTGAAACTGTGAGTGATCCGCCTCCTGATGAAGAAGTTTTTGCAAGAAACGGTGCTACATAATAATATCCTCCCACCGAGGATCTTGTATAGCAATTAGTGATGGTGATAGTCCCTGTTCCGCAATTTGCAGTGGAAATAAATCCACCATTATTATTATTGCCACTATACAGTGCATATGATGAAATAGAACCCGTAGTATAGCATTTGCTAATGGTGACAGTTCCTGAAACAGTGCCTGCCAGTCCACCGACATTTGCATACCCTCGGATGTAAAGATTTGTCAATCCCAGATTCGAGATTACGGCACCGTTCGTGACTTGATCGAAAAAACCATATGTATAGGGTGAATTATATCCTGAAGTGATATTACGTGTAATGCCGTCAATCACGTACCCTTGTCCGTCATAATTCCCGGAAAAACTTACTGACGGCCATCCAGGCGCAGTCCATCCTGAAGTTGATGATGCATTGATATTGGCTGTTTGAATAAAGTATTTTCCCCACTCGCCGGAATTTTGAGTTATCCAATACAAGTTGTTAAGTGTGGCGATTTGATATGGATTTCCGGATGTTCCGTCGCCGGCAGACGGAGCGGTCGATGTTTGACCAAACAACAGACTAGTGAAGAAAATCGTGAAAAAGAATAACGGTATAGATCTGTTCATATAGCCCCCTAGATGAATATGTAGTGAATTAGTGGAAATTAATTGTGTCGAAATAATGTTCGCGTTGTGTGATTCAAGGATTAATTCATCAGTACAGCTTCGATAACTCTCGGCAGCTCGATCAGGTTTTGCTTCAAGAGATACGAATACACTCCCATTGATTTTGCTTTTTCCCGTAACGCTGAATCGTCAAAATCGGTGAGCATAATGATTTTTGCGTCAGGGTGAGCATCCAGAATATTTTTTGTTGCTTCAAATCCATCAACAACTGGCATCTGAACATCCATCAGTACCACGTCGGGTCTGAACATTGAATAGAGACTTACTGCCGCTTCGCCGTCACCGCATTGGAATATTCTTGTATCGAGTGCGGGAAGAATTGCGGAGATAAGGTCGCGCATCTTAATATTGTCATCGAAAAGCAGGATTTTCAAAGATTGTTTCTCCGGTCTTACAATGATGAGCAGCAGTTACATCCGCAGAATTGCCAAAGCGGAAGCACGGATGACGATATCAGAAATAAGAGTCTGATATCTGCTGATTTACCTGTGTCAAGATAGAGCGAACAGTCGGTCGGGGAAATAGGGGAAACTCTTCATTTTGGTGAAATACGGTAGGGGCTGCCCCCTATATACACTGTCGGATAGAGTATCCGTCCACGTATAGCGGGAATCGTTGAAGTGATAACGTGAGGATCAATGAAGTGCGGATTTGTTGAGGAGTGCATATTTCAATAATGCGGAATTGCCGGTAATGCCGAGTTTCTTACAAATATTGCTTCTGTGGTTTTCTACGGTTTTACTGCTGACGAACAATTCATCGGCGATCTCTTTGCTGCTTTTCCCTTCCGAGATGAATACAATGATTTTTTTCTCGGCCGCGGTCAATGCGGACCCTTCATCCGCTACCGATTTCCGATTATTGCTTAAAAAGAGATTCGATACTTGGGGGCTGATGAAGAATTTATCCTGACAGACGCTTTCGATGCATTCTACGATATCTGTCACGGCATTTTCTTTCAGCACATATCCTTTGACGCCGATAGCGATCACTTTCTGAATGAGTTCTGCATCCTTAAACATTGTAAGGAATATCACTTTTGTGTCGAGATTTTCATTTCTGATCGTCCGTTCGACCTCAAATCCATCCAGGATGGGCATTTGAATATCCAGGATCACCACAGTCGGTTTCAGTGCCCTGACCAACCGCAACGCTTCACGTCCGTCGGAAGCCTGTCCGACGATCTGATAGCGTGGATGTCTCTGCAGAACGAACGATAATCCTTCTCTGAGTAGCGGATGATCATCAGCTAAGACAATCGTGATGGGTTCTATCATTTGGTTCCTATAGGAAGTGTGATGAACAGTTTTGTTCCCGATGAAATTCGCGAATGAATATCGAGAATTCCCTTCAGTAACTTTACCCTATTGGCAATATTGATCAGACCGAATCCTTGTGAAAAAACCAGAATGTTCGTGGAATCAAATCCTTTGCCATTATCGATTATCTCAATTTCGATCTGTTTCTCTGCGCGGAATATGCGTATCTCAGCACTTTCTGCAGCGGAATGTTTCATGATATTATTGATCGCTTCCTGGATAATACGGAAAAGATTGATCTCGGCTTCATTGTCCAAGAGGCCGTCGATCGAATCAATATCTGCAGTAAAGTGAACAGCGGCAGTTTCATTCATTTTCCCGATGAGAGAGGAGATGGTTTGTGTGACCCCTAACCGTTCAAGATGTGCCGGTCTCAGGTTGTAGGCAAGGTCTCGAACCGTATTCAATACATCGTTGGATGCGTGATCAATATGGTGCAATTGTTCAATGGTAAATGGGTCGTTATTTTTACCCTGGAGACCCAATTGAGCCCTATTTTTGATCAGGAGAACGTCTTGTCCAAGACTATCGTGAAGTTCTCCGGCAATGCGTTTCCGTTCCTGTTCCTGGGATTGAATGAGTTGCTTGGTGAACATTTGTTGGGAGATAAGCTGTATCCGTTCTTCCTCTGCAATCTTGCCCTCAGTAATATCCTGGACGGTCCCGAAGATCTTCGTTACAATTCCATTGTCATCCTGCAGGGCAATTCGTTTGGACCGGATCCATTTTTCTTTACCGTTACAGAGGATCCTGTATTCATGCTGATCATTGACAAGGCGCATTGGATCGATGCTGAAAAAGTCCATGAACTTGCTGCGGTCATCAGGATGGATGCAGCCGACAATGCATTGTTGGAAATTGGACTGCAATTCAATTTCATCGATACCGTAAATGTTTGGCATCTCCTTGGAGAATGCAATGCTTCCTGTTGTCACATTCCATTCCCAGTTCGCAAGATGTGTTGCCGCCTGCGCATTGTTCAGATTTGTTTCACTCCGGCGCAAGGATTCATTCAGTACTTCCAAATGCAGTTTTTGATTTTGGATCTCGGCCGTTTGGTCGGCTAACTGGTTGTTGGCTGATGTTAATCTCCTCCTGTTGATGATGAAGTATATAATGAAAAGAGAGAGGACCACTATTGATGCGATCAGCCGGTAGTTCTGTGCTAACTGGTCATTGATGGAATCAGTAATGATCAGGTTCTCTTTTTTCAACAATTCGTTTTCAAGCTCCTTCTGGGTTGTCTCATATTTGACCTTCATTTCAGATGTTTGAATGGTGTGTTCCTCTGAATATAGATGTTCGGTCAAAAGCCCGGCGATCTCCTTGTATTGAGAAGATCGCTTCCAGTCGCCTTTCAATCGATAAACAACGGCGAGATTGATATACGTGTTTTTTAATAAACCCGTTAACTGCGAACGTTTGCAAATCTTTAAAGAATGCCGCAAAAGATCTATCGCTCGATCATATCTGCCGGAAGAATATTCCTGTTGAGCAATGTTATTACGATACAGCACCGTAAGCCATGGATTCCCGATCTCTTCTGCAATGGTCAATGCCTCCGAAAAATATCCATTGGCATTCAAATACCGTGTATACCGTTCCTTTGCTATTGGGTCATCCGGGGCACCGTGCATGAGTCGAGTTTGAATATCCAATGCTTTTCGAAAATATTGTGCGGCGCGATCTGGATCGGTTTCAAGTGTTCCTTTGGCATACGTTGCGTACGCTGCAAGGGAACGATCCTGTGACGATGACAGTGTGCGATATGCTCTATTGATATACTCAACGGCAGGTTGAAGAAGGTCGATATAATAATATGCCCGCCCCATGTAGATCTCTATTTCAGCGGTTTTCATTGAATCGTGAAGGCTCCTGCTCCGTTCATGTGCCTTGTGATAGTATTGTAAGGCAATATTATTCATCGCAGCATTAAAAAAAATATTTCCTGATTTCATCAGCCCATCGATCTCCGCATACGCGGAATCCTTCGTGCCGGTACTGGAGATTGGAGCTGAATTTGACTCCAATAGTGCCTTGTTTTCCGCAGTGAGGATGGAGAGCTTTTGTCGAATGATGCGGCGAATTGACTCCTGCTGGGTAAACGGATCGTAAATTTCAAGACTATCGAGAAATATTGATTCCGACGTCGTTTGGGAATTTACAGAAGGAGAAAAGAGAAGTGTAGAATAGATGAAAATAAAACAAAAACGTACCATTGTGTTGCCGCCAACCGGTAATAAAATAGTGAGAAAACAAGTGGTGCGTCTTTGAAAAATTGCGCCTCATATTGAGCGAGGTATATATTTTTCGCAAGTGAATGTTCCAAACATCATCAATGTAATCTTACATAGAGACATTGTCAAAAAATATAAACGCAAAAATGAAATTATGTCATATAAATCTGTCAATCAATACTATCATTCATGAATAAATGTCTGCATACAATGCCAATCTGAGTATTGTATTATTCCAAGTTATAAAAAGTCACGCAATTATCTCATATATGGATTTGGCATACCTCTTGATTAACATTACTCGACACCATAAAATAAATATCAATTCATTTACAAAGGAGAAAAATTATGATAGTGAGAGTTCAGCCGATGGTGAACGTATTCGACGAGATCGATTCGATTCTCAATTCAACGATCGTTCCGGGAATAACGGTCCGAAACCAAGACCGCGTCAGTCGATTCGCAGGTTTGTCTGTGAAGGATTCAGGAGAACAGTTGCAGGTGCGTATGGAAATCCCGGGAGTTGCAAAGCAGGATATATCGGTGAATGTGAACAACGATGTTCTGACGATCGCCGGCGAACGGAAACAGCCCGTCAAGAAAGAAAATGATCAATGGATACGTAATGAGATCACCTATGGAAAATTTGAACGCACCATCCCTCTCCCGTATTCTGTCGATGTGGAAAAGGTTTCTGCATCGGTTCAGGACGGGATCCTTACCGTCATTCTTCCGAAGCATGAGAATGCAAAACCAAAACAGATCTCGATCCGATAACCGAACGACGAAAGGAATGGAAATTATGACGAATCAGGCATCAGAAACACGGACGGTTCACACGATCATCCCTGCAGTGAACATCACCGAGACCCAGCAGTCTTACATTGTCTCTCTGGATATTCCGGGAGCGGTGAAGGAGAAGATCAATGCCGCTATCGAGAAGAACTCTCTGCTGGTCACCGCCGATATGGCGGAGTACAGCGGAGCGGAGAGCGGAGAGGCGGCAAAACAATACCGCCGAGAGTTCGCACTGGCGAATGATATCGACGTGCAGACCATCGACGCTCAGTATCACTCCGGCGTTCTGACGATCACCCTGAACAAGAAACAACAGTATCTTCCGAAACAGATCACGATCAATTAACGGAACGATACACATACTCATCACTGCTGTCAATTATATTCACTATCACAGAAAGGAGAAAAATTATGTCACTGATCAAAAGAAATCCGACGACAGAAGCGACCCGTTGGACCGGCGGACTTCCGGCATTCCGCGGACTGCAGTCTCTGCAGAGCGATATGAACCGTATCTTTGATGAATTTTTCCGCGGGGATCTCTCCGTCAGCGATCCGCTGTTCGGACGCGACTGGAATCCCGCAGTGGATATCATCGAGAACAACGATGCGTACGTGCTGAAAGCCGAGTTGCCCGGATTAAAGAAAGAGGATGTGAAGATCACTCTCGAGAATAATTTGCTGACGGTCCGCGGCGAGAAGAAGAACGAAACGGACCGGAAGGATGAGAACTATCACCGCATCGAACGGAGCTACGGTGTCTTTGAACGCTCCTTCACGATTCCCGGAACGATCAAGGTCGAATCGATCGATGCGAAATATACGGACGGAGTACTGACATTGACCCTTCCCAAGGCTGAAGAGGCCAAACCGAAGATGATCAACGTCAGGGTCCAATAACGGAGTTCTGTCTCCGTAATATCCCGCGAAAGCGGGATTTTTTATTTTTGCGCAAGGTCTGCAGTGGCTGTGCAAAATCTGCATAGAACCGTAATCAGTATTGTGAAATTGGACGGAAACGAGTGACAAATATTGGCACAGAAATTGGATTAAGAATCAGCGTGAAAGCAATGACAACGACATTATACTCACAATACTTTCAATCATTTAAGGGGAACAACATATGAGACTCACCTTTGCAGCAATGCTGATGGCACTAATGGTGATCGGCTGCGATAAGAGCGGACCGGTCGGAATGGATACCGGTACGGACCAGGCCATTGAAGCAACGTACGGTGAAATGACCATGCTGAAAACAACCGAGACCGCAGGCTCTATCCAGGTCATCATTGCGGACACCGGAATCGTCGCGCACGATTCATTGCGTAACACCCGTATGCTTGATTCCCTGAAAGCATATCTTGCTCTGACGGATGAACAATTCGCATCACTGAAAGGCTTCGGCACCAAACTCTTCACAACATTGGGTGAGATCCGTCTTCAAGTGATCTCGCACACGATCACACGTGATTCTGCAAAGACATTGGTGATCGCAGCCCGGGCGGAGTTTATCGCGTCAGTGAAATCGATCCTCACGGAAGCTCAATTAACGCTGTTCGATGCATGGCTCGCCAAACATTGGAATAAACCTCCCTTCCGCGGACGCGGTGGTCATGGCGGTCCCGGTGGACCCGGTGGACGCGGTCATGGCGGAAAAGGCGGCCCTGGCGGACCTGGTCGTCCATAACCATTAACGTATAGTAGGATTAGAAAGGCGAACGGTTGTTCGCCTTTTTTATTTTAAACGGAGTGAGAACGAGACTCCGCGGTAATCGGAACCGATCATCGGAGTCATGGAGAAATTCTCTGCATTGTTCCTATGCAGGTATGGAATGACATATCCTATCGTACTGCCGACGGCGGCACCGACAAGAACATCCGAAACGAAATGAGCGCCGGAGGTGACCCGTAGGATCGAAACGGCAGAAGCCAATCCAACGGCTCCTCCCCAAATATAATCCTTGTATTCTGAATCCGGATGGTAATCCGTATAGACCGACGCAAAGAAGATGCTTGTCGCGAATGCCCACGTGGCATGTCCGGAAAAGAATGACCGGCGCGCATCCTGATCCTGCTTCTCGGATAACGGTGCATCTCTATTATAGACAAATGGACGGATCCGTTTTGCAGAACCTTTGCCGTAGGAGGGAGTGAAGGATGCAAACAGGACCGTTTCCAGATACATGAGGGAGATCGAACCGGCATCATCCCGGATATTGCTGTCAAAGACGAACAGCAAGGGAGAGAGAATGGTCCCACCAACGAGCACATCGCTGATCTTTGATTGATTGTGGGAGTAATTCCCGGCGCTGAATCTGTCAAACGGATTGACCGAACCAACCTCCAGTGCGTTGATCTCATTCAGTGTGAGGATGGGAATACTTTCATCCACAGCAGAAGCGGCAAAAGCCGAAACGATGCCGGTGCCGACGATCCAGCCATCCGTATTCCAGGAGAGGGAATAAGGAGAACGAGCCGACAAAGAATCGACCGGGTAGAGCGGATGCACCATTAGTAAAAGGAGCAGGGGAGAAAGAATGAATTTTTTCATGAACCATCCAGAATTGAAGAGTATTGACTCCGTTGAAGATGATTTAATTTCCCTCAAATTCAGTCGTAAAACAAATAATTTCGATGTAATTTGGGCGGAAGGATTTTCTTGGGAAAATTTTGCTTGACAATGAATTTTTTTGGTTGTAAAATTACAATAATGTAAACGTTTACAATTCCCTGGTTACACACTCCTTACCTGTCTGCGCTCCTAACAAAATGTAAAGGTTTTCATATTACTCCCATGAGATCAAGCATCATTGATGTCGCCAAAAAAGCAGGAGTTTCCATCGCAACCGTATCGCGAGTACTGAACGACAGCGATAAGGTGAAGATCGATACGCGCGATAAGATCCTGACGGTGATCAAAGAGATGAAGTATGCTCCCAATCCTGCTGCACGGGGATTGATCATGAAGAAAACGGAAGCGGTCGGACTGCTGCTGCCGGACCTGCACGGGGAGTTCTTCTCCGAAGTGATCCGCGGTGCGGATGAAGCGATCCAGCAGCATGGGTATCATCTCGTCGTTTCCAGTTCCCACAATGATCCGAAAGAGATCGAAGCGGCGATCCGATTCATGAGAGGGAGAGTGGATGGAATCGTGCTGATGTCCCCCCAGGTAAATTCTGAGATCCTCATTGAGAACCTCCCGAAAAGTCTTCCCATCGTCCTGCTGAACTGCCGTACCGACAATAATAATTTTGATACCATCGTGATCGACGGATTCGGCGGCGCGCGCCAGATGACGGAATATCTTCTTGATCTCGGCCACCGGCGTATCGCCGTCATCACCGGCGGAGGGAACAATTTCGAATCCGAAGAACGGCTGAGAGGTTTCCGTTCCGCTGTGAGCGGAAAGAGTATTGCGGTGAATGATACGTTGGAATTCCAGGGGAACTTCACGGAGATCTCCGGATATGAAGCTGCACGTCAGATCATCGCACTGGAGGACCGGCCGACCGCGATCTTTGCGTTCAACGACTCGATGGCGATCGGCGCGATCAAAGCGATCAGAGAAGCAGGATTGAGGATCCCGACCGATATCTCCATCTGCGGATTCGATGACATCCCTGTCGCAAAGTATATCAGTCCTTCGCTCACGTCGGTCCATGTACCGATCAGCGAACTCGGCGCAATGGCGATCAACCGGATCTTTGACCGGCTGAAGACACGTTCCAAAGATTCCTCTGCGCATGATTTTGTCCCGACAACATTAAGTGTCCGCAGCAGCTGCCGCAAGGTCAATGTTGCTTCACAGGTTGGAGAAACAGAAAATGCAGCATAACAACTCCATGGCACATCCGGAATATTGCAGTTCGGCATGATCCCCGGCATTGAATTCAGTACACTTTCACGCAGTATTAATTACCTAATTCCACAATATCCAAAAGGAGTAACATGATGAAAAAACTATTATTGCTTATTGCATCAATAGTAGTCGGTATCATCTCAGTGAATGCTCAAGTATTTTCTGATGATTTTACCGGACTCACGACAGGTGCAACGCTGGTAGGACAGTCGTCCTGGACGAAGGGAGGCACCGGACCGGAACTCTCTGTTGCCAACACCACTCCAATGCTCTACCCGAACTATGCTTCCGGCGGAGGTGAGTATGCCGTGCTGCCGTTCGGCACCTCGACCTCCAGCAGAGTGTATAAGACATTTCCGGTTGTGCAAACGGCGTATTCCGGAAAGACATTCTTTTATTCATTCCTCCTTCGATTGAATTCGGCCAGCGATACTGCGACCGCATATTTCATGTCGCTCGGCGTCTCCGGCACCAGCACCAGCTACGGTGCAAAATTATTTGCTAAGAAGAACGGAGCAGGATTCAGCATCGGCGCATCGAAGACCTCGAACACGGCTGTCTTCGGAACTTCAGTCCTGAACTTCGGCACCACCTATCTGATCGTCGTGCGGTATACGTTCAATGCTCCTGGGACAGTCGCACCGGAAAAATTTGACGATGTCGCGTATCTATGGGTCAATCCCTCCAATCCTGCAGAACCTCAGACGGCGAATGCGGAAGTGACAGTTCCCGCTGCCGGTACTGATTCGGATATGGACGGATTCAATGCTTTAGCAGACGTCGGAAATTTTGTGTGGCACAGCCGTTCGGCTGCAAATCCGACCGGCTCCATTGACGGAATCCGTGTCGGTGTCGGCGCTACGAGCGCAGATGCCTGGACAAATCTCAACCCGGATCTTGTTTCCAAATTCGATAATCCCGCAAAGCTCATCGTGAAGAACTCAGAAGCACCCGTTGTTCTGGACGGTAAACTTGATGAAGCGGATTGGAACGGAGCACCTGCTTTATTGTTCGGTAACGGCGCATTCACGAAGAAACAGCCGGGCGATATGACGGTGAGCGGCGGATTCGATCTGAAAGCCGGATTCAAAGTGAATAACGTTGATTACTCGATCCCGAACAAAGACAGTTCATGGGCACGAGTGAGGTTCATCCGCAAAGGGATGGATCTGTTCGTCGGCGTTCAGTCCAATGACAAGTCGATCTGCCGTTTTGATTGGGAAGGAGAAGGTATCTTCCTTCAGATCAAAGACAACGCAGGTGTGACGAAAGAATACAAACTCTATTATCAGAACATTGCCGGGAACAAAGACACGATCAAATATGAAGAGAGCGTTCTGAACTCAGGCGCAGGTGCAGGATTCCTGCCGGCCGGTTCAACAGCAAATGACACGACCAACGTAGACAACGGCTATTCTGCCGAGCTCCGTATCCGGTTGGACAAACTGGGATACACTGCCGGTGTGAATGCAGTACAGATGTCGATGAACATCTTCGATCCGGACGGATTCCAGTTCAACGCGGCGCTGCCTTGGCCGTATGGAATGAGTCCGTGGGACAGCGCACGCGGTTCCTACTATAAATCATGGTGGGGCAGCGAGTGGGGCAATATCATGAAGACGCTGGAATTTGCTCCGGAAGTGATCAAGTATGACAATCCTCCCAAACTTCTCGTGAAGAATGCCGGTGCGCCGGTTGTTCTGGACGGTAAACTGGATGAAGGGGATTGGAGCGGAGCACCGTCACTGTTGTTCGGTAACGGCGCGTTCACCAAGAAACAGCCGGGCGATATGACGGTGAGCGGCGGATTCGATCTGAAAGCCGGATTCAAAGTGAATAATGTTGATTACTCGATCCCGAACAAAGACAGTTCATGGGCACGAGTGAAGTTCATCCGCAAAGGGATGGATCTGTTCGTCGGCGTTCAGTCCAACGACAAGTCGATCTGCCGTTTTGATTGGGAAGGAGAAGGTATCTTCCTTCAGATCAAAGACAACGCAGGTGTGACGAAAGAATACAAGCTCTATTATCAGAACATTGCTGCGAACAAGGACACGATCAAATATGAAGAGAGTGTTCTAAATTCCGGCGCAGGTGCAGGATTCCTGCCTGCAGGATCGACAGCAAATGATACAACCAACGTAGACAACGGCTATTCCGCTGAGCTCCGTATCCGGTTGGATAAACTGGGATACACTGCCGGTGTGAATGCTGTTCAGATGTCGATGAACATCTTCGATCCGGATGGATTCCAGTTCAATGCGGCGCTGCCTTGGCCGTATGGAATGAGTCCGTGGGACAGCGCACGCGGTTCCTACTATAAATCATGGTGGGGCAGCGAGTGGGGAAATGTAATGCAGACACTCGAGTTCCAGACCGAATATGACAGTCCGGATACTTTGATGGCCAAGATCTCCTCCACGGCGATCACGCTGGATGGAAAGCTGAACGAAGCTGATTGGTCCACTGCCAGCACATTGGTGTTTGGTCCTGCGAATGCACCGAAGACCGGAACAGAAAAGACGGTCACCGGCGGATTCGATCTGAAGAAGAATTTCAATGTGAACGGCGTTGATTACAGCCTGCCGTACAAAGACACCAGTTTCACGAGAGTGAAATTCCTTGCCAAAGGGAACGATCTGTATATCGGAATCCAATCCCCCGATAAATCGATCTGCCGCTTCGACTGGGAAGGTGACGGTCTGTTCATGAAGATCAAGAATTCGATCGGCGAGGACAAAGAATACAAACTGTACTGGCAGAACATCGCCGGGAATAAGGACACCGTGAAGTATGAAGAGACGATCCTCAATTCCGGTGCCGGTGCTGCATTCCTGCCGGCGGGTTCCACAGCAAATGACACGACCAATGTGGATAATGGATACACTGCAGAACTTCGTGTGAGATTGGATAAGCTCGGATTTGCACCGACAACGGCTGCGGTCGATCTGAAAGTTGCAATGACGATCTTCGATCCGGACGGATACCAGTTCAATGCGGCGCTGCCTTGGCCGTTTGGAATGAGTCCGTGGGACAGTGCACGCGGTTCGTACTATAAATCATGGTGGGGCAGTGAATGGGGCGGCGTCTATAAGACCATCGCATTCCCGAAAACAACGGGTGTGCAGGAACTTGGCGATATCCCGCTGACATTCGCACTGAATCAGAACTATCCGAATCCGTTCAATCCTTCGACCGTGATCCGGTATTCGATCCCTGCTGCTTCGAATGTTTCGCTGAAGATCTACAACCTGCTGGGACAGGAAGTGGCAACACTGGTGAATATGGAACAGAAACCCGGAAATTATGAGACCAGCTTCAACGCCGGCTCGTTATCCTCCGGTGTCTATATCTACAGGATCCAGGCAGGCACATTCGTTGAAACAAAGAAGATGATGTTGTTGAAATAGGAATGATGTGAAACCGGCGCAGGAACAAACATCCTGCGTCGGTTTTTTTTGAGTGACCATGAAAAGGACGCACCATGAAAAAGTTCACAATATTTGCACTCATCGCCGTTGTTCTTTGCACGGCATTTGCGTTCAGCCAGCCGAAACGTTCGGATGCGATCTGGGCGCGGACAGTACCGGCAGGATCCATCACGGTGGATGGAGTGATGAATGAAGCAGTCTGGGCGGGAGCAGAATCATTGTATGTTCAATATGGAAAAAGCGCAGGACTTCCCGGCAGCGGATATACGGCTGAGACAGGGACGGTCTTCGATTCCACACGCGCATGGATAAAATTTTTGGTCATGGGCGATTCGCTCTATATTGCCGTGACCGTCAAGGACAGTTCGATCGGCGGCGGCGTCTTCGGCGCGGCGGATGCGATCATCTTCAACATCCGTAACAAGAGCGATTCTACGGCACGGCCGTCACCTTCGGGTGAATTTCTGTACGGGTGGATCAATGAAAGCTGGATGGATCCGGGTTCCGTTACATCGGTCGGCGGACAACCCTCGATCGGTCCGGTCGGCAAATACACACCGACGGATTTCTTTACCGCGACGAAAGTCAAAGGGACAACGAATACCGACGCGACGGCGGATACGGGGTACACGGTCGAGATGAAGATCAACATCAAGAAGCTGGGATACAAAGCGAAGGACGCGAACGGTGACATCATCATGTTCAATGCTGCGTTCCGTGATGTTGATTGGTTCTTCCCGGTGCAGGATTGGGTGACCTTCAGCCGCACATGGCTCCAGGGTCCGTGGGCGAATGTCAGCAACAAGAACTTCCTTCGGATCCATGTCCGTCCTGATGTGACGACATCGTCCGGAGCTGTTCCGAAGATCCTTCCGGAGTATACGATTCCGAACGGCAAGTTCATGACCACGCCGGTGATCGACGGAAAACTTGATGAAGCGGTTTGGGGAAAGATGACCGGGCTCGATATCCGTTTCGGCGATACAAAGATCCGCAACGCGTACGCTGGAGTCGGTCCGTTCGCAAGCGGTCAATACCAGCCCGATGTGAACGGAGGGAAGGCGACGATCTTTGATTCATCCAAAGCGAATGTGAAGATGTTCTTCAAAGGGAATATCCTCTATATCGGAGTGGATGTTCAGGATCAGGCAGTTCAGCATACGGATGTGTATGACCGGTGGGACGGATTCATGATCACGATCAACGGACTCGGCAAAGATTATATGAATCAGACCGATCACGATCAGATCCCGATCAAGCTGACGGTGGTGGTCGGCAAAAATGGTGCGGACAGTTTGAAGGATTATTATCCGAAACTGAGGGATTCGCTGCAGGGTGCACAGGTCGTCCTCAAATTAAAACCGGGAACCACGGTCGATACGACCGGCATCGATGAGGATGCCGGATATCAGATCGAACAGGCGATCGATCTGACGAAGATGGGATATCCGTCCGGTCTCGGCGACGGAGTTCTCTATCTCGGATTGACATTGTTCGACGGTGATTCGTACATCCCATCGACGTTGAGTTATGGAACACGGACGTGGTGGTTCCGCGAACATGACGGGTTTGCCGCAGCGGCTTTCGTGCATATGGATACGAACCTTGTACTGACCGGTACAGGGAATCAGGCTGGGAATGTGCTGCCGACTGAATTTACGGTCCTCGGCAATTATCCCAATCCGTTCAATCCATCCACAACGATCAAATACGTTTCACCGGCAACCGGAACCGTCTCGCTTACCGTCTATGATATGCTTGGACGAAGCGTTTCGACCGTGAATCTCGGCGAGATCGGCTCCGGCGAACATTCCTACCGCTTCAATGCATCATCCTTCTCCAGCGGAGTCTATTTCTATCAGCTTCGTCTGCGGAACGGATCGACCGGACAGGAATACGCAACACCGGTCTCCAAAATGCTCTTCGTCAAGTAACACAGTTCTCCCAAGGATGAAGGGGAGTGATACTCCTTCATCCTTCAATAGAAAGCTCAGAACTTCATCTGCCGCAGTCCGCGTTTCCGGCGCAGAGTGTCACGCCAACCCAATAATTTAAATTCATCTCTCATGAGAACGAAGTGTATCACACATGCATCAACGGTGAAGAGCATCCGGACTTTGATCGTACTGCTCACCGTATCCCATGCGGCACTGTTCGCAAACTCCACCGGAAAACTGACCGGTTCTATTCTCGACCAGAAGACGAATGAACCGCTCATCGGCGTGAATATCATTATCCAGGGAACGACGATGGGAGCGGCTTCGGATTTCGAGGGATATTTTGTCATCATTAACATCCCACCGGGGACATATGATGTCCGGATCAGCGGTGTCGGTTATCGGTCCAAAATCGTGAAGGGGATCGTCATCAGTTCGGAGCAGACGACGACACTCAAGGAGAAATTGTCGGAAGAATTGATCGAAGGAACGGAAGTGGTGGTGATCGCCGAGCGCCCGATCGTCGATACCAGACAGACCAGCGCGGTCTCGATCATGACGAAGGACCAGATCTCTGTTCTGCCGGTACAAAGTCTGAACGATATCGTGAATCTGCAGGCAGGTGTGGTGGACGGACATTTCAGAGGCGGAAGGACCGGGGAAGTGCAGTACCAAGTGGACGGTGTTTCGGTGAATAACCCATTGACGAATGCTCCGGCTGTTTCGCTGGACCGTTCTGTGCTTCAGGAAGTGCAAGTGATCAGCGGAACATTCGATGCGGAATACGGACAGGCGATGAGCGGCGTTGTGAATGCGGTGCTCCGGAGCGGTTCCAATGATCTTCTGGAATGGTCCGCAGAGTCGTACCTCGGTGACCATATCGGATTCGGGAAGGTCGCAAAGTATCCTTATCTCGAGAGGATCGATCCTTTCTCAACACAGAGTTATCAGCTTACACTGAGCGGTCCGACCGGTCTGCCGCAGACGACATTTCTGCTGAGCGGACGCCGGTATGTGTCCGACGGATATTATTTTGCCACACGGATGTTCATGCCGACCGATACATCGGACTTCAATGCAAAAAAATTCTATCCGACCGGTGACAATGCTTTGGTCCCGCTCTCCTCTAACGATGAATGGTCCGGACAGATGAAGCTATCCAACGCTTCGATCCCCGGACTTCAGATCAGCTATCAGGCCATCTTCAATCTCACAAAGAATACACCGTATCAGTTCGCATACCGGCTGAATCCGGAAGGGATGAAGACGCCGCGATTCTTTTCTCTGGTACATGGATTCGATATCACCCAGATGCTGTCGCCGACGATCTTCTATACAGTCAATCTTCGTCAGAACAAGATCGATTACCGGGATCACAAGTACGACGATGTGAATGATCCCAGGTATTATATCGCAAAACAGCCGCGCGGGGATGCCGATTATTTCAACGGCGCGGTGATCCAGGGGGTCGATCTCGGACGGTACATCGAGAAGACGACGGTGAATATCGTAAAAGTCTCCATCACAGGACAGCTCACCAATATCCACCTTGTAAAGGTCGGCGCCGAACTGCAGCTTCCCGATATCACGTACGGAAATCCGGGCGTGATCGACCGGGACAGCATCACGGGAGCGCTGCATGCGTATGTGAACAGTCCGCTGTTCCCGCCTCCGCAGAATTATACGCCGGTCTCGTTCGCTCTGTATGCACAGGACAGGATCGAATGGAAGGATGTCTCTGTCCGCGCCGGTCTTCGGATGGAATACTTCGATGCCGGCACCACCGTGCCCAGCGATCTGCAGAATCCTGCCAATGCCATTATCGGAGCGCCATCGTCCAGACCAAAGAACACCACGAGCAAGATGGTCGTCGCTCCTCGTCTCGGCGTTTCGTATCCGATCATGGCGAACGGTTCGATCTATTTTTCCTACGGACATTTCTATCAGCTTCCGGCGATCAATCAATTCTTTTCCAACTCGGATTATTCCGTGCTGAAGGACCTTGCGAACGGCGTCAGCTATTCGGTGCTTGGGAATCCGGATCTCCGTCCGGAATTCACGACACAATATGAGTTCGGAATGAAAGCACAGATGAACGAGAATTTCGGTATCGACGGCAGCATGTTCTATAAAGATATCCGGGATCTTCTCGGCGTGGAATTCATCGAGACGTATAATGCCGCTCGGTATTCGCGTCTTACGAATGTCGATTTCGGAAGTGTGAGCGGCTTTACACTTGCGTTGGACTTCCGCAGCGGTTCGATGCTGAACGCTTCCGTCGATTATTCGAACCAGTTCGCGTTGGGAAATTCAAGCAATCCATCCGAAACGGCAACACGCGCAGCGGCGGGGAAGGATGCGAATCCGCGTGAAGTACCGTTCAACTGGGACCAGCGTCATACATTGAACGGACAGGTCTCGATCCAGGATCCGAATAACTATTCCGTGACCGTCATTGCCAAGTATGCTTCCGGTCAGCCTTACACTCCGCTGATCGGTTCGGGATTCGGCGCGGATCTGGAGAACAATTCCGGAAGGAAATCGAACGGAACGACCGTGGACCTCCGCGCGGAGAAGAGTTTCGCCGTTGACGACCTCAAGTTCAGCGCATTTGTCCGTGTCTTCAACGTGTTCAATGCATCCTTCTTCAACGGCTTCGTCTTTACGACGACGGGGAGTCCCGATTATTCGCTCTCTCCGGTGTCGGACAGGGTGATGCTCACCGATCCGGGACGGTATAATTCACCGAGACGGATCGAGATCGGCATCTCTGTCCGCGGTTCATCAATCATTGAGTAGACCTTTAAACCAGTCAGATCCTATGAAGAAAAGACCTTCCCTCATTCTCGCATCGTGTGTCACGCTCCTGCTGGCGGCACCGTGGAGCATCGCTCAAACACTCTATCCCGTCGTGCCGAAAGAGCAGCGCGGGAATTTCAGTTATGAGCGTGCCGGAACGCATGATGCCAACAATATCCGGACAACGTTCCTGAATTTCGGTATGGTGGGAGATTATCCCGCCGATCCGGTGAATGTGGACCTGAGTACGTTCCACTCCGTGGAAGTTCCCAAAGGGACTGGAATGAATTACAGTGACGGCGTAACGCCGTTCGTGCTGGCGAAGATCAAAAAATCGAACAACGAATTCGACTGGATCATGGAGACCGGTTTCCGTGAACGGCAGCAGCTGATCATCGGTTCGCTGAGGTATATGCGCTTCGAACCGCGTCCCGGATATTTTCAGCCGGATGTTTCGGTCAACCGCGACCGTTCACCGGCGATGAGTCATCTGCCGAGGACCTGGCCGAATGAATGGATCAACAAACTGAATGATCCCACCGATCCGGGATGGAAAGGTTCGTGGAACGGATATTTCGGAAAGAGGCTTGTGGCGGATCAGGAAAGTTACTTCGTTCTGGATGATGATGAATACAGAATCCCCGCATTCACACCCGATTCCCGTGATTCTTCACGGAGAGGTTTAGGACTTCGGATCGAGACCAGAGGATTCCAATGGTCCAATCCTCAGGCGGGGAATGTGATCTTTTGGCACTATGAGATCTCCAATGAAGGAACGACCGATTATCTCGACAATATCATCTTCGGATTGTATATGGATTCGGGCGTCGGCGGATCGGCGATCGGCTGCGACCCGCTGCCGGAATCGGATGACGACAATGCATTCTATGACAAATCGTTCGGATTGAACCTTGTTTATACATGGGATTCGTACGGTCACGGAAAGAGTCTCGTCAATAACTGCGGACGGACCGGATATTTGGGATATGCCTATCTGGAGACACCCGGCAAACAGGATGACATTGTGGACAATGATGATGACGGCATTCTGGACGAGAAGCGCGACGGTATTGCCGGTGTGAAGATCTCCGGTCAGCAGAATATCCTGAACTACGTCAACGCAAACTATAACAAGACAAAATTCGAAACGATCTTCGGACCGGTCACTGCACGTCCTGCATACAAGGACAGCGTCTGGTGGACCGGCGATGAAGATATGGACTGGTCTGCAAAGTTCCACGACACCGGCGCGGATGGAGTCTTCGGAACGAATGATGCGGGGGAGAATGACGGGAAACCGTCGCAGGGTGAGACGAATTTCGGCAACACCGATCTGCATGAGTCCGACCAGATCGGATTGACAGGATTCAAGATCAACCGGATCTCACCGGGAAAATCGAATCAAGGCGGAGAAACGGACGGGATCGTATTCTGGAACGATCCGGGAAGTCCCAAATTCTGGCCGAAAGAATTGTATGAACAGTTCACCGGCGACAACGGGAAAGCGCCGTTCGGCGCATCGCTGGCGCTCGATTATAATATCGGATTCCTGTTCGCTTCCGGCACGTTCAAACTTCCTGCAGGCAGCAAGGAACGGTTCAGTCTGGCGCTGGCGTACGGGAACGATCTGTATGACCTGAGAAAGACGATCGTAGTGGTCCAGCAGATCTATAATGCGAATTATCAGTTCGCCACACCGCCGCCGCGTCCGACACTCCACGCCGAAACAGGTGACGGATATGTGAAACTCTCCTGGAATGATATCGCCGAGCGAAGCATCGATCCTATCTCGTATAAAAATGATTTTGAAGGGTACCGCATCTACCGCGCGACGGATCCGGAGTTCCGCGATGTGAAAGTGATCTCGAATGCACAGGGGACCGGACCGATGGTCTTCGGAAAACCGCTGGTGCAGTTCGATGTTGTGGACGACATCCAGGGTTATTCGACCTTGTCGGTGGACGGCGTGCAGTATTTCCTCGGAAATGAATCGGGCATCCGGCATAACTTCAAGGATACGACCGTGATCAACGGTCAAACATATTATTATGCCATCGTTGCCTACGATTTCGGGAATGACTCACTCGGTTTCTATCCTTCGGAGAATGCTGTTTCCGTTTCCCGGACGCTGCGCGGCGGTATCATCCTTCCGCCGAATGCGGTGGAGGTCCGCCCCGAACCGAAAGTCTCAGGATTTGTCGCCGCTCAGACCGGAACGGTGCGTCATGCAGAAGGAAAAGGGAGCGGAACGGTCGATCTGGAAGTGGTGAACTCGAATCTTGTTCCCGACAACAGGACACTGCTGCTTCGGTTCAAGACCAGCGATCCGACGAACATCCGTTCCGATTATTTTGAGCTGGTGGACAGTGCGAACGGAACGGTCTATATCGATAAAGGGACCGACCTTGAGGGAAAAGCGAACGGTCAGGTCGGAGCCGGCATCAAACCGATTGTGAAAACGATCGCATCCCCGGTGATCGATTCTGCTGCAACAGGTTTGTCCGCAGGAAGTGCGGCGAATTTCAATTTTAAGATGTCGTTCGCTGCAACAACGTACGTGAAGCCGGACAAGATCCGTGCACTGTATCCGAACGATATTCGGATCGTGTTCAGCAATACGGTCGTCGATACATCTTTCCGGTTCAATCCGGGATCATTGAAGAACCGTCCGTCAAAATTCCGTGTGTATGCGGTGAAGGAAGACGGGTCGCTGATGAAACTCCGCTATACGTTCTACGACAGCAACAACGACAGCACGCTGAGCGCACATACAGAATTCATCAGCATCCTGGACACGTCCACACAGCAGAATGTGCCCGGACTGCCGGATGTGATCTGGACGATCACTGCGGATACATCCGGTCAATATCTCCGCGGTCCGGTCGTTACACCGCAGCTCGGCGACCAGTTCGATCTCCGGATGAAATTACCGTTCAATGCGCAGGATCAGTTCGCCTTTAAGACCACAGGACAGCGGATCGACGGCGGAAAAGCGAAGTCGGATTTCTCGCAGCAGCCGTATGTGGTCCCGAATCCTTACGTGGGAGCGGCAAGTTTTGAACCGGAGAAATTCGCCATCTCCGGCCGCGGAGAGCGGAGAGTGGAGTTCCGCGGAATACCGCATGCTTCGACGATCCGCATCTACACGGTGAAAGGGGACCTGGTGCAGACACTCCGTCACGATGGATCGAATGACGGAATGGTGCCGTGGAATCTCCGGACGAAAGATAATATGGATGCGGCACCGGGATTGTACATCTTCCATGTGGACGGGAATGAGACCGGAAAATATGTCGGCAAATTTGCCATCATTAAATAATCACTCAGCCGTTATGAACAAACATTTGATCTATCGTATCGCACTCTGTGTGATGGTCCTGCAGTGGATCCACCCGCAGACAAAAACCGGCACGACGGTGGGACAATTCCTGCTGATCGAACCGAGTGCCAAGATCTCCGCCATGGGAAATGCCGGTGTTGCGCAGTTCGATGAGGTGATGGCATCCTATTTCAATCCTGCGTCCCTCGGGCACATGCAGACCTCCGGTGCACAATTCACCCACACCACGTGGTTTGCGGGGATCGGACTCGATCATTTCACCACAGCATTGAGAGTAACGGAGCTCAGTTCGCTGTCGATCTCCCTCTCATCGCTGAATTCCGGCGAGATCGCCGTGCGGACGGTGGAGCAGCCGCTCGGCACCGGGGAACAGTACACCGTGTCGAATTATTCCATCGGCATCGGGTACGGTCAAAAGATCACCGACCGTTTCTCCGCCGGTCTCCAGGTATCGTTTGTTCAGGAGGCGATCTGGCATTCCTCGCTTTCGGTGTTCGCGTTCAATTTTGGTACGTTGTATCAGATCACGGATGACGGACTTCAGCTTGGTGCGAGTCTTTCCAATTTCGGGATGCGCGGGCGTTACAACGGAAGGGATCTGCGGATCCGGTATGATCTAGATCCGACCCGTACCGGCGACAACAGCAGTCTTCCCGGAGAATTGATCACCGATGAGTATTCGCTGCCGGTCGTTTTCCGCGTCGGCTTCGGACTGCCGGTCAGGTTCAACGAGAGCAATGAGTTCCATTTCGCTGTGGATGCATTCCACCCGAGCGATAATTCGGAAAGTGTCAGTTTCGGCGGCGAGTACCGTTTCCTGGATGCATTTGCTTTCAGAGGGGGATATCAGCATCTCTTCCAGACGGATTCCGAGGTCGGATTGACGCTGGGCGGCGGGATCATTTGGGATATCGCAAATTACATCCTCCGGGTGGATTATGCGTGGGCGGAGCATCAGCGACTGGGGGATACTCAGCGGATGACCATCGGCATGCAATTCTGATCACGCATCTGTGATCTTCACAATATTTTCAATCACCTATCAATCATTTTTATCGTGAAAAATTTCAAAACGAAATACGGGTATTTTGCACAGGATGGGAAAGAATTTGTCATCACGGACCATAAAACACCGCGGCCGTGGACCAATATCCTGACGAACGGGGACTTCGGCGCGATCGTTTCTCAAACGGGGAGCGGATACAGCTGGAGATCCAATGCGCAATTGAACAGGATCACCCGGTGGGAGCAGGACCTGGTGAAAGACGAATGGGGAAAATATCTTTACATCCGCGATGATGAAAGCAAACAGTTCTGGTCCGCCGGATGGAAACCGGTCTGCGCCGAACCGGATCATTATGAAGTCCGGCACGGGATCGGATATTCCAGGATCACGTCGAAGAACAAAGGGATCGAAAGCGGTCTGCTGATGTTCATCGCCAATGACGATCCGGTGGAGATCTGGAAAGTGACGCTGAAGAATACGACGAAACGGAAGCGGACACTCTCGCTCTATTCCTATTTTGAATGGAATCTCGGTGCTGCGCCGGACTGGCACCGCGAGTTCCACAAATGTTTCCTGAAGACGGAGTACGACGCTTCCGTCGGTGCGATCTACGGAACGAAACGGCTCTGGGAGGTACCTTCGCCGAACGGACATTGGAACAGGGATTGGGAATATGCCGCGTTCCATTCCTGCAGCGTGAAGCCCTCCGCATTCGACTGCGATAAGGAATCGTTCATGGGAATGTACCGGAATCAGAGTGCTCCGATCTCGGTCGTGAACGGAACGATGAAGAAACAATCGGGAAATTCCCTTGATGCCATCGGAAGTCTGCAGGTGAAAGTGACGCTGAAACCGAATGAAACGAAGGAACTGGTCTTCATCCTCGGAGCAACGGAGGATACGGCGAAAGCACGTGCGCTGGTGAAACAGTATGCATCGGTGAAGGAAGCAGACAAAGCCTTCGCAGCGATGCAGGAAAAATGGAATGCGATCCTCGGCACAATGGAAGTGAAGACGCCGGATGATTCCATGAACATCATGCTGAATACCTGGCTGAAATATCAGGCGGTTGCCGGACGTTTGTGGGGACGGACCGGTTACTATCAAACGGGAGGGGCGTTCGGATTCCGCGACCAGCTGCAGGACAGTCAGATCTTCCTGCCGATCGATGCGGAATATACAAAGAAGCAGATCCTGCTCCACGCTCGTCATCAGTTCAAGGACGGTCAGGTATATCACTGGTGGCATCCGCTCTCCGAAGTCGGGCTGCCGACCGCGATGACGGATGATCTGCTCTGGCTTCCGTACGTTATTGTCAGTTATCTGCAGGAAACGAACGACGAATCGATCCTCTCGCTCACTGAACCGTTCCTTGATGATGCCGCAGGAGCAACGGTGTATGATCACTGCATCCGTGCGATCGAAAAAGTATATACTCGGATGAGCAATCGCGGTCTGCCGCTGATCGGAGCCGGCGATTGGAATGATGGACTGAGCGCCGTCGGTCTGCAATGGAAAGGCGAATCGATCTGGCTGGGACAATTCCTGCACCGAATCCTGCTCGACTTCATCCCCGTGGCGGAACGGTTTTCGGATCAGCAACGGGCCGATATTTTCCGGATTCGTGCGGAAAAACTGCTCGAATCGCTCAACAAGAACGGATGGGACGGTAAGTATTATTATGGCGCGACGAAGGATAACGGTGACAAGCTGGGAAGTCAGTCGAGTCCAGAAGGGAAAGTGTGGCTCAACACACAGACCTGGTCGGTGATCAGCGATGTCGCGGATCCCGAACGTGCGAATCAGGTGATGGATATCGTCGAACAGAAATTGGAGCATAAAGCGGGAACCGTCCTGGTCCATCCCGGTTACAGCACACCGGACACGCACATCGGATACCTCACGCGGTATGCCGCAGGGATGCGCGAGAACGGCGGGACGTACACACACGCTGCGACGTGGACGGTGATCGCTCATGCGAAATTGAAGCGGGCTGAAGCGGCGTTCCGTTCCTTCTCTAAGATCAATCCGATCATCCGCGGCAAGAAGCCCGATGAATATGTAGCGGAACCGTATGTGACGCCGGGGAATATCGACGGACCCGATTCGCGTTTTTACGGACGCGGGGGATGGACATGGTACACCGGATCCGCAGCGTGGCTGTTCAAAGCGGGTACGGAATGGATCCTGGGTGTCCGGGCATCGACCGATGGACTGATCATCGATCCCTGCATCCCGAAAGAATGGAAACAGTACTCCGTGAAGCGGATCTTCCGCGGCGCGACATACAACATCACTGTCCGAAATCCGAAGCATGTCTCTCACGGTATCACACAGGTGAGGATCGACGGCAAAGAATCCGTTGTCAACGGCAGCAGCTTTCTGTTCCCGCTGTTCGAACACGGGAGTGAACATACGATCGAATTGATCCTTGGAAAGTAAATGAAGACAATGACTGCAAGAATAGCACTCTTTCTGTTCATCGCGGCTGCCGCGCTGACCGCTCAGAATAAGTCACCGATCGTCGTGTTCGACGAAGATGATGCTGCGGGCACCGGATATTATGATGCTTCGTGGGGGACGGTGACCGCCCCAAGTACGCTGTCTCTTTCCGGCGGCGGGAGTGATAAGCTGACTATAGAAACAGCGCAACATTATACGGGGAGTCACAGCGGAGTGCTGAAATGGAAATCCGCCGTCTCGGGCATGTGGAAACTCTTTGTTGCGAGTCCGTTGTGGGCGGGACAGAATGCCGGCGGGTATGACAGTCTGGTCTTCTACGTGAACGGTCCTGCTGCTGTCGGCGCCTCGGCCCTTCCGAAGATCGGCATGGAATCCACCACCAACAAGCTCACTTCGTTGGTCTCCATCGGGGATGCGCTTCCTTCGGGCATTGATGCGGATTCGATGACGTGGCAGAAAGTGAGCATTGCTCTGACAGCGTTCCAGCCGTTCAATGATTTCGATCCGGCAATGTTCAAGGATGTCAATTTTCATCAGAATGCTGCGGACAATATCCCGCACACGATGTGGTTTGATAATGTCCGGATCATTTCCAACGCTGCCGTCACTATCGATTCGACCAAACCAAGCGCTCCCGCGAAACTTGTGGCACGGGTCGGTGATAAGAGCATGACCCTGCACTGGAATAGAAGTCCTCAGCCGAATATCACCGGTTATAATGTCTACCGCGCAGTCTCTGCCGCCGGTCCATACACGAAGATGAACACAAATCTTCTGCCGACACAAAGCTATTACGACGTGAATGTTGCAAACGGCACGGCATATTATTTTACCGTCACTTCCGTTAACTCGCTCGCAGAAGAGAGCCCGCGATCAGATACGATCAGCATCATTCCGCAGCCGTTCGCCGACACCGACGCGTTCCTGGAGTATCTCCAGCAGACGTCGTTCGATTATTTCTGGTATGAAGCGAATCCGAAGAACGGACTGATCAAGGACCGGAGCACGAAGGATTCCCCCGCTAGCATCGCGGCGGTCGGATTCGGATTGACGGCGATCGGAATCGGCATCGATCACGGATATATCACCAGGGCAGAAGGACGCGACCGGACGCTCACAACGATCAAAACATTCTGGAGCGGTACGCAGGGGAGCGCTCCGATCGGCACCATCGGATACAAAGGATGGTTCTATCATTTCCTCGATATGAATACTGCGACAAGGACATGGACCTGCGAACTCTCCTCCATCGACACCGGACTTCTGCTCGCCGGAATGATCTATTCAAAACAGTATTTCAACGGTGCAGATTCGTCCGAAACCCAGATCCGCGCGTTGACCGATTCCATCATTGCCCGGATCGACTGGAACTGGATGCGCAATTCGGGATTTTCGCTGACGATGGGATGGCATCCCGAATCGAATTTCATCAACGCCCGATGGATCGGCTATAACGAAGCGATGATCCTCTATATTATCGGACTCGGTGTCCCGGTCAATTCCTTGTCCGCGACAAATTGGAATGAATGGACTAAAGGGTATCAATGGTGGTACAGCTCCCGGTTAGGTGATTATTTTGTCCAGTTCCCGCCGCTGTTCGGACATCAGTATTCCCACAGTTGGATCGATTTCAGGAATATTGCCGATACATATATGAAAGCGAAAGGGATCACCTACTTCGAGAATTCACGCCGTGCAACGCTGGACCAGCGGCTGTATTGCATTGAGAATCCCAAAGGATTCACAGGATACGGACCGAATATGTGGGGGATCACCGCGAGCGATGTCCCGACAGGATATAACGCACGCGGCACGAGCATGAACGATGACGGCACATTGAATCCGACCGCACCGGGTGGTTCCATGCCGTTCGCACCGGAGATCACGATCCCAGCACTGAAAGAGATGTATAATGTTCACCGGCAGAAGATCTGGACAGGATACGGATTCACTGATGCATTCAATCTGACGGTGAATTGGTGGGGACCGGATGTCCTGGGAATCGACCAGGGACCGATCATCCTGATGACCGAAAATTACCGGACAGGAAATGTCTGGAAGACGTTCATGAAAGAGAAGATGATCACGGACGGATTGGCGAAAGCTGGCTTTACCACCGTTACAGCAGTAACGGATGATCAGGAATTACTGCCGGCGGAATATTCACTCTCACAAAATTATCCGAATCCGTTCAATCCAACGACGACGATTTCGTATGTCATTCCGGGAGACCGTTCAGGAATCCAGGATCCGAAAATGGTCAAGCTCAACGTGTACGACGTCCTGGGAAACGAGATCGCAACGCTGGTGAACAAACAGCAGCAGCCGGGGAATTATACCGTTCAGTTCAACGCAGCGGCATTATCGAGCGGGATCTATTTTTATCGTCTGCAGGCGGGTGAATTTATTTCCGTAAAAAAAATGATGGTGATGAAATGATGAGATCCGCCGTGCTGTTGTTTTTCCTCTTTGTATCAGTCTCTGCTGCAACTCCGAAGGATTCCAATAAAAAATATTTTGCCGACGGGTTCCTGGACACACTGCAGCTCAGGACATTCAATTATTTCTGGGAATGCGTCGATCCGGTGACCGGATTAACGCCGGACCGTTATCCGACCAGAACTTTCTCCAGTACTGCGGCGATCGGATTTGCACTGACATCCTACGGCATCGGTGCAGAACAGCGTTACGTCTCCCGCACGGCGGCGGCGGATAGGGTCCTGACAACATTGAAATATCTCTATCGGCTGCCGCAAAACGATGCGATGATGGGCTCAGCAGGGTACCGCGGATTCTACTATCATTTTCTTGACCTGACTACCGGTACACGATTCAACCGTGACATTGAACTATCCTCCATCGATACCGCACTGCTTCTTGCCGGAGTTCTCTTCTGTCAATCCTACTTCGACAACGCGTCAGCAACGGAACGCTCCATCCGTGCATATGCCGACTCCATCTACCGCAGAGTGGAATGGAATTGGCTCCAGCCGCGTCCGCCGCTTATGAGCATGGGCTGGTATCCGGACAAAGGATTCCATAACACGGACTGGAACGGATACAATGAAGCGATGATCATGTACATCCTTGCCCTCGGCTCGCCGACCCATCCGGTGAATGAGGATGCGTGGCACGGATTCACAAAACAGTATCAGTGGATGGAGTATTACGGAAAGGAATTCGTCAGTTTCGGTCCGCTGTTCGGACATCAGTATTCGCACGCGTGGATCGATTTCCGGGGGATCCGCGACGAGTACATGAGGAAGAAGGGGATCGACTATCATGAGAATTCGAGGCGGGCGACGATCACTCATCGTGCGTATGCGAAGGAGAATCCTCACTCCATGAACGGATATTCGGATGAGCTTTGGGGATTCACCGCGTGCGACGGTCCGGCCGATGAACATCGGACCATCAATGGTACGGAACGGCGATTCTCCAGCTATTCCGCCCGCGGCGTTTCTGCGGACTGGGTGCATGATGACGGCACGATCGCCCCGACAGCGGCTGGAGGATCCATCGCCTTTGCACCGGAGATATGCATCCCTGCATTGAAGGCGATGCGTGAAAAGGTCCCGGCAGTGTATTCGAATTATGGATTCCTGGATGCGTTCAATTTGACCTATATTACGGAGAGGACTCCCAACGGCTGGGTGGACCATGATTATCTCGGTATCGATCAGGGACCGATCGTGATCATGATCGAAAATCTGCGCTCCGGACTTGTTTGGGAAGTGATGAAAAAGAATCCGTACATTCAGCAGGGATTACAGCGTGCCGGATTCACCGGCGGATGGCTGGAACAACGATCCCGCAATAATAAATAATTTCAATTTGATGCAGAACAGTTTTACTTTAGACCGCTCAACCCCTCGAAACATCTTTTCCTTGAACGGGCAATGGGACATTGCCGGAGGAACCGAAGAGACCATACCATCTGAATTTCATTCCACCGTGGCCGTTCCTGCCGTCGTCGATATGGCTGAACCGCCTTACGATTGGACATCGTTCGAGTATCATTATTACCGGACATCCTTCACGATCGACCGGATCCCTGCCTCTTCGAATCTGTTTCTGAAGATATCACACAGTATGTTCGGAACGGAAGTGTGGCTGAACGGGAAACCGATTGGCGGATCGATCAGCTGTTATACATCCCACGAATATCTTTTGAATGAACATCTCCGTCCGGATGCAACCAATGAATTGATCATCCGCGTCGGTGCCAGATCGACACTGCCGCCGGAAAGCGCCGTTGGCCGCGACCAGGAAAAAACGATCTACACTCCCGGAATCTGGGGAGATGTGACACTGTTCACTACCGGCGCCGCCCGTGTGCAGCTGGTCCAGGTGATACCGCACATCGGCAGTTCCACGGCCGAAGTGCGTGTGTGGATCCAGAATCTGGAATTCAAACGGGAAGCGCTCCTCGTCTCCGCACGGATCTTTGAGAAGCGTACCGGCGAAGCGGTCTCACCGATCCTCGATATCCGTCTGTTGATCAATTCCCGCGGAGCGATGGAGCATAGTTTTGAACTGCCGATCGATTCCATGAAACTTTGGTCTCCCGAGAGCCCGTTCCTGTATGAAGTGGAAGTGACCATCGAAGCGGAAAGAACGATGCACGATTCGCTGAAGACCGTCTTCGGAATGCGGGAATTCGCCATCAACGGTCCGGACTTTTTCCTGAACGGGAAGAAGATCCTCCTCCGCGGGAGCAATATCGCGTTCCATCGTTTCCTGTCCGATTCTCAGCGGAAGCTTCTTCCGTGGGATAAGGAATGGATCAAAAAAGTGCTGATCGATATTCCGAAAGATCATCACTTCAATTTTTTCCGGAACCATCTCGGGCAGATGTACTCTGCGTGGTACGATATCGCCGATGAGCACGGGATGCTGATCCAGAATGAATGGCAGTTTTGGTGCGTCACGGGTACAGATAACCAGATCCGGAAGGAATTCACCGAATGGCTGCACGACAACTGGAATCATCCGAGCATCATCATCTGGGACCCGATCAACGAATCGTCCGACGAGACGGTGCAGACGGAGATCGTTGACGAGATGAAGCAGCTCGATCCGACCCGTCCGTGGGAATCGGTCGATTTTCTGGAAGAACATCCGTACATCTATTCCCTCGGGATGGTGATGAACAGCCGGAAGTTCGGGTTTTCCCGTTCCATGAATGAGATCGAACACCTGCCGGTCCCTTCCATGCTCAATGAGTTCCTCTGGTGGTGGTTCAACGACAAATGGGAACCGACCGTGCTGACGAAGATGATCGTTCAGCGCTGGATGGGCAGAACGTACACGGAAGCCGATGTGATCGCCCATCAATCATTCCTGGCGAAGGAACTGATCGAGATGTTCCGCCGGATGAGAGTGAAAGCGATCCAGCCGTTCGTGTATCTCAGCAACAACGACGGACCGACCGCGCACTGGTTCCTCGGCGACATCAAGGACCTTCAGCCGAAACCGGTCCTGAATGCGGTAAAGGAAGCGTTCGCTCCGTTCGCGGTGAGTCTCGAATTGTGGGACAGACATTTTGTGATCAGGAAAGAATACACCGTCCGGATCTTCGTCTTCAACGATTCGCCGTTCGCACGGAAAGGGATGCTGAAATTCGGAATGCTCACGTCGGATCATCAATGGGTCGTCCAGAGGGATGTTCCCATCTCGCTCGGTCCGGTCTCGGATACGGTCATCACTGAATCATTCGTTGTTCCCAACGCATTGGATGAATGGCGCATCTCAGCGGAGCTGAGCGAATATCATACGGTCGTTTCAACCAGTACGAAGAGAACGTATGGATTCCATCCGCCTGCTGTACCGGTGCTGAAGAAACCTGTCGCTGTGTTCGATCCGTCTCAGGAGATCGAGACGTATCTGGAGGAACGAGGGATCATTTTCCAGTCCGTAAAAGAATGGGATCTCTCCACGGTCTCGACTGTGATCGTGAACGGGAACGTTTTGGGCAGCAGGATCTACGCGCAATGGAGAGAGCTGCTCACGGAATTCGTCCGGAACGGCGGGATGCTCATACTGATCGAGCCGGAATTCCGTGTTGTGGGGAGCGCGAAATTCACCGTGGTGGACGGAGTGGAATTGACGATCGCCCACCGGGAAGATCCGGATAAAGGGGGATATGATTCGTATGTTTTCGCCGAAACAACTTCCCATCCGTTATGGAGGAATGTGCCGGATGCGTATCTGAAACTCTTCAACGGTGCGTACGGCGGAGAGATCGTTTCCCAGTATGATGTCGATTTCACCATACCTTCCGTCCGGCTCGCCAGCTGCGGTATGGATCTGGGCGTGACGGCTGCTTCGGAAGCGGATGTTGAAAAAGGAAGGATCGTGCTGTTCCGGCTTCAACTGCGAGGACGATTGATCGATTCCGGCAATTCCGAACTTCTCTTCGCTCGGAGGGTGGATCCCGTCGCGCAGCAGCTGCTGATGAATCTTCTTGATTACGGTGCGGCATTCCACAAAAGTATGTGATATATGCGAATCATTTTTTTCTCATTCTTATTCGTGATGATCATGAACGGTTGCGGTTCAACAGATCCCTGGGTGCTGACGGTCGGTCAGCATCCGCAGCATATTGAAACCGAACTGGTCAAAACGGTCTCATACGATCTGTTGGTCTATACACCGAGATCATTCGGGCAAGAGAAAAAGAACTGGCCGCTTATCATTTTCCTGCACGGCAGCGGCGAACGGGGAAGTGACCCGAACAAATTGAAAGTGCACAGTCTTCCCAAGATCGTGGAACATGAAGAAAACTTTCCGTTCCTCGTCGTCTCGCCGCAATGTCCGGCAGGGAAACGATGGAATGCCGAATCGCTCAATGCGATGCTGGATCAGGTCTTAACGCAGCTGCCGGTCGATACAAACAGGATCTATCTGACCGGGATCAGCATGGGAGGATACGGTGTATGGAAATTTGCGATCGCTTATCCGGAACGGTTCGCCGCGATCGCTCCGGTCTGCGGGTGGGGACACCTTGAGGATGTGGAGAAATTGAAAACGATGCCGATATGGATCTTTCACGGGGCAAAGGATGACGTCGTGCCGTTGTCTGAAAGTGAGAAGATGGTCACGTTCCTTGAAAAAAAGGGAAATACGACGACGAAGTTCACGGTGTTTCCGAACGCCAATCACAATTCATGGGATGCTGCGTATGCGACCAAAGAACTGTATGATTGGTTCCTGCTCCATTCCAGAAAATAGTCTGTGACAACGCAATATCAATTCGTTCTGTCCTATGAAGATCATTCACGCCGCATTGGTCATAATCCTGCTTCTGTTCCATTTGAGCTGCACTCGAACGGAAGATCCCGTCACGACCATTAAGTTCTGGGGGATGGGGAATGAAGGAGAGCGGGTGCAGTCATTGATCAAGGAATTCGAACGCCGGAATCCATTGATCAAAGTGGAAGTGCAGCAGATCCCATGGACAGCCGCGCATGAGAAACTGCTGACGGCGTATGCCGGCGAATCAACACCGGATGTCTGCCAATTGGGGAACACGTGGCTTCCCGAATTCACTGTCCTGAATTCCCTTGAACCGCTCGAACCGTATGTCCGTCAGTCCCCCATGGTGGATCTGAACGATATCTTTCCCGGAGTACTGAAAACGAACATCATCGATTCGGTCCTCTACGGTATTCCGTGGTATGTGGATACCAGACTGATCTTTTACCGGAAGGACATTCTGAAACAGGCCGGCTTCGCGGAATTTCCAACGACATGGAAAGAGGTCATGCTCGCGTCGGAGAGGATACGCGTTGCGGCGGTAGCTCAAAAAAAGGTGGTCTATCCGTTCTTCCTTCCGACGAATGAATGGGTCCCTGCGGTCATTCTCGGGATGCAGTCCGGCGGGAATTTCCTGAAAGAGAACGATACACGGGGAAATTTCAGCGGGAAAGAATTCACGAGCGCCTTTACACTCATGTCCGAGATCTACCGGAAAGGATATTCACCTTCCGGGATGCAGCTCATCACGAACATGTATGATGCATTCTCGGACGGCATGATCGCCATGTATATCACCGGTCCATGGAATATCGGAGAGTTCACCCGCCGTATCCGTCCGGAACTGCAGAAAGAATGGATGACCGCGCCGCTGCCGTCGATGGATTCGCTTTCACCCGGAACATCCCTTCCGCTCGGCACAAGTCTCGTGATGTTCCGGACGAGCAAACATAAGGAAGCAGCGTGGAAACTGATCGAATTCCTTTCTTCAACGGAACAATCGATCGAATTCTATAAGGTCACTGGAAATCTTCCTCCGCGGCGCTCCGCATGGAGTGATCCGGTGCTCAGCGGCAACAGATACATTCAGGCATTCTACGCTCAGCTGCAGCGAGTCGATCCGCTGCCGCCGGTAGCGGAATGGGAACAGATCGTCATCCGGCTTCAGACGTATGTTGAATATGTTGCGACCGGAACAATGACCGTGAAGCAGGCACTGGAACAGTTCGACGGCGAGGTGGATGTGATGCTCGAAAAACGGAGATGGGTTGTTTTGAAAAAGTAATGTAATTACAAAATTACAAGATTGAACAATTATAAAATTCGTATGGTCTCTTCAAACAGAACAGCCGCTGCATGGATATTCCTCTCACCGTCACTGGCGGTGATCGTGATATTCTTTGTCATTCCGGTGCTTGCGGCACTGCTGCTGAGCTTTACGGATTTCGATATCTATGCATTGGGGAATTGGGAGAATGTCCGATTCATCGGCTTCAGGAATTACCTCCGCATCCTCGATACCCCCCTGTTCTGGAAGGCACTGAAGAATACATTCTATTTCGTCCTGGTCGGCGGTCCGCTCTCCGTCGCCGTCTCACTCGGAACGGCGATGATGCTGAATTCAAAACTCGCCAAGTTCAAATCACTCTACCGCACCATCTATTTCCTGCCGGTGGTCTCCAGTCTCATCGCCGTGGCGATCATCTGGCGATATCTCTATCATCCCGCTCACGGGATATTGAATTATTTCCTTTCCGCCTTCGGCATTGCACCCATTGACTGGCTCGGCGATCCCGTGCTAGCCATGCCGGCGATCATCATCATGGCGGTCTGGAAGAACTTCGGATATAACATGCTCATCTTCATTGCCGGACTCCAGAATATCCCGGAGGACCTGTATGAAGCGGCGCATCTGGACGGCGCAAGCGGATGGCAGCAATTCAAGGAGATCACCCTGCCGATGCTGAAACCGACCACCGTCTTCGTGGTGATGATCACCGTGATCGGATACTTCCAGCTGTTTGCTGAACCGTACGTGATGACGCAGGGAGGACCGCTCAATTCCACAACCAGTATCGTTCTGCTGATGTATGAGCAGGGATTCCGCTGGTGGAGCATGGGATATGCCGCCGCGATCGCATTCGTTCTGTTTGCCATCATCCTGTTCTTTACCGTGATCCAAATGGTTCTGCAAAGGAGCGTGAAACGATGAAGCGAAGAATGACTTCCATCGCATTGAATGCAGGACTCTTCATTGTCGGCGTCACGGCCGTCATTCCCGTTCTCTGGATGCTCTCCGCATCCTTCATGGCGACAGGTGAGGCAGGGACATTCCCGCCGCCGATGCTGCCGAAGTCCCCAACGCTGGAGCACTACCGCGCTTTGACCGAACGGCTCAGCATGATGAAGTATTTTCTGAACAGCTTCATCATTGCCGGGACGGTAACGCTGATCTCGACGTTCCTCAATTCCATGGCAGGATTCGCTTTTGCAAAGTATCATTTCAAAGGGAGGGATTCGCTCTTCAATACGCTGCTGAGCGGTATGGTGATTCCGGCGCAGGTGACGATGCTGCCGCTCTTTCTGATGCTGAAGTCGATGGGTTTTGTCAATACGTATGTCGGTGCGATCATTCCCGGTCTTGCCAGCATCTTCGGCATCTTCCTGATCCGTCAGTTCGTTATCGCGATACCGGACAGTTTCATTGAGGCAGCCCGCATCGACGGCGGCAGCGAGTTCAGGATCTACCGGACGGTGATCCTCCCGCTTTGCAGACCGATCCTTTACACTCTTGCTTTGTTCACCTTCATGGGAACATGGAACGATTTCATGTGGCCGCTCATCATCATGACGGACCAGTCCAACTACACGCTGCAGGTCGGTCTCGCCAGTCTGATGGGAGAGCACACTCTCGATCTGGAATTGATGATGGCCGGATCCGTCGTTACGATCATTCCCGTACTGCTTCTTTTTCTCGTCTTCCAAAAACATTATGTCCGCGGCATTATGGTAGGAGGAGTGAAGGAGTAGAGCGGATGCAGGATACAGGAGACAGGATGCAGGATACAGGATGCAAGATGCTGGATATAAGATGCTGGATGCAGGATGATGATTACTTGATCCCTGATCCATTCACCTTGAACCTTGAAACCTGAACCTTGAAACCTGAATCTAGTTCTCTCTGCATCATCGTTCCACCATGATTGCAACTCGAATTACACTGCTTGAATTTTTGAACCAACGGAGTCACCGTGAAGATCATTCCCATCGTTTCTGTTTTCCTTCTATCCTTTCTTTATTCACAAACATCACGAACGTCGGTAGTCTTGGATGACGGCACTCATTCCGCTGTATGGACAGCATTCCAATCAGCCGGTGTTGAAGTGAAACATCAAACGGAAAATGGCAGCATCCGGTTCGATATCGATTTCGCGAAGGGGTCGGGATACGGCGGGATCATCCGCACACTCAATTCGGCGCTGCCGGAAAATTATGAGATCTCCTTCAGGATGAAAGCAACAGTGCCGCAGAACAATTTTGAAGTGAAAGTGAGCGGAGACAGCGCAGGGGAGAATATCTGGTGGGTGAATAATAAGAACTATACATATCCGTCGGAATGGAGGAGGATCGTCCTAAAAAAGCGGCATTTGAGTTATGCGTGGGGAACAAAGCATTCTCCGTTCCCTCCGAAACTCTCCCGGCTGGAGATCGTTGTGACGGCCGGGAGCGGCGGTGCGGGAAGCGTTTGGATCGACGATGTTACATTGACCTCACTTCCGGATCTTCCGTCCGTGATCCCTACACCTGTTGTTTCTGCATCATCATTCGTGAAAAAGAACGGGAGTCCCTTGAATGTCCTGGTGGGCAGGAAGGGGATGTGGATCAGCCGCTCGAATCAAAATGAATGGATCGAGCTTGATCTGAGATATGCGAAAGAATTCGGCGCCGTGAAATTAGTTTGGGATCGGTCGCTCGGCACAGTTTCGTATGATATTCTTACATCATTTGACGGAAAAGAATATGATACGCACTACACTGTCCGAAACGGTAAAAACGGTGATGTCCTCCATTTTCTTCCGGAATCCGAAGCACGGTTTGTCCGCGTTACACTGAAGAGTAATTCTGCAGGCCGTCCTTTCGCACTCGATGCGTTTGATGTGATCGCCAGTGAAGCGATCTCCACGCCGAATCACTATTACGAACATATTGCTGCATCGTCCGCTGCAGGACTGTACCCCCGTTATTTTTTGAAACAGCAATCGTACTGGACGGTGGTCGGTGTTCCGTCGGACCGTCGTGAAGCATTGATCAATGAAGATGCGGTATTTGAAGTAGACCGCCAAAAATTCTCCCTTGAACCGTTTGTGACATTGGACGGATCGAAAGAAGTCCTCACTTGGGCGAACGCATCGATCACACAGTCACTGGAGGAGAATTATCTTCCTATTCCTACTGTCCAACGATCCTATGATGGATTGTCCCTTCGTACCACTCTTCTCGCCTCCGGCGAACCTGAACGGTCTGCAATGATGGCGAGGTATACCATCAAGAATCTCTCTGCCTCTCGGAGAAAAGGAGCGCTCTATGTAGCGATCCGTCCGTTCCAGGTGAATCCGACATCGCAATGGCTCAATTATGACGGCGGTTTTGCTTTCACACGTTCCATGAGTTTTACCGGAACTGGCGCAGTGGTCGATGACCGGACCGTGCACATTTCGGGAAAGCCTTCCGCCTACGGAGCTTCAACGATCGAACAGGGAGATATCACAGATTTCATTGCTGCCGGTACGGTGCCTGAAACTAAAAGTGCCGAGCATACACGCGGGATGACATCGGGTGCATTCCGTTATTCATTCGATCTGAAAGCGGGAGATTCACTGATCGTGATCGCTGCTGTTCCGTTCACTCCGGAAGGTGACCGGTGGACCTCCGTGGATCCGACACCGTCCGAATTTGAATCGGAACTCTCCGCAGTGAAGTCCTTCTGGAAAAAACGGCTGACAACCGTTGAGTTCAGCGTGAACCGAGAAGCACAGCAGTATGTGGACCTTATCCGTTCTTATCTTGCCTATATACTGATCAATAAAGATAAGAATGGATTTCAGCCCGGATCCCGTTCCTACGAACGGTCGTGGATACGCGACGGCTCCATGACCTCGGATGCGCTGCTGAAACTCGGCATCACTGAAGAACCGAAAAAATATCTGGAATGGTATTCCTCCTATCAATATGAGAACGGCGCCGTGCCGTGTGTTGTCGATTCGAGAGGACCCGATCCGGTACCGGAGCATGACAGTCACGGTCAGCTCATCTTTGCGTGCATGGAATATTTCCGTTTCACCAAGGATACGGCGTTCCTCCGTGCCCGGTGGAATAATGTTACCGGGGCGGTGAAGTATATCCAATCGCTCCGCTCACAGCGGATGACGGAAGAGTACCGGAACGGAGATGATGAGAAACGTGCATTCTACGGATTAGTGACCGAATCGATCAGCCATGAAGGATACTCGGACAAGCCGATGCATTCGTACTGGGATAATTTCTTCGTGCTGAAAGGATTCAAAGATGCGGCGGCGATCGCGGAAGTTCTGGGGAAGACGAACGCGGCCCATGAGTATGACAGTCTTGCACGGGCATTCCGAACGGACCTGTACAATTCGATCACTCTTGCGATGAAGAACCGGAAGATTACGTATATTCCCGGTTGTGTCGAGAAGGGAGATTTCGATGCCACCTCAACATCCATCGCACTCTTTCCGAACGGTGAGATGAATTTTGTCCCGCAGCCGGCATTCAATTCGACGTTCGAGAAATATTATCAATGGTTCGTTCAGCGTGCGGAGGGGAAGATCACGTGGGATGCCTACACACCGTATGAGATCCGCAACGTCGGCACATTCGTGTATCTCGGACAGAAAGAACGTGCGCACTACGCACTGAATTATTTCATGAATGACCTTCGTCCGAGAGGATGGAATCACTGGGCGGAGGTAGTGGCAAACGGGTACCGCACGATGCGCTTCATCGGCGATATGCCGCACACCTGGGTCGGTTCGGATTACATCAATGCCATCCGGGCGATGTTCGTCTATGAGATCGATGATTCACAGTCCGTGGTGATCGGTGCCGGACTGAAGGATGAGTGGGTGAAAGAAGGATTGTCGGTGAAGCATCTTCCGACACATTTTGGATCGCTATCATATGAGATCGCTCCGCAGCGGTCCGGTCCAGTCCGCATCAGCATTTCGGGAGACATTGACGGATCGAAGCATACCTTGCTCATTCCCGTCACGCTGATCAATTCACCGTTGAAGAGTGTCAAGGTGAATGGAGCCGAACGTGCAGCAATCAACGGTTTCATCCAAATTAATACCGTTCCTGCTACCATAGAACTTCAGTATTGAGTGTTCAGTTGAGGACTATTTCAGTAAACACTTTCACTCAACCGGACAAATTTCCTGGATCGGCAATAATTAGAGAACCTATTTTAATGAGTATTTATTTTATTAGGTAAAATTCCAATTGTGTCATACATAATTAGG
>CALRIY020000007.1:0-66909 GCA_943364975.1 Synechococcus sp. UW140 | reverse complement strand
ACCAGACTCTTCGCGGAGCGCTCTTTGGTCCGGAATATGTCCTGAAAGCCGGCGTCGGTGTGACGATGGCTGAACTTCCGGAACTGCTGCGCAACGCCCGTATCAGAAATCCAAAGCTCCGGACCGTGATCAAAGCGGACCGTGAGTCACAATATAAAGTCATTCAGGGCGTGATGGAGACACTCCAGCGCGAGGGGATCACCCGTTTCAACCTGGTGACCGATATGGAGAAATAAAATTTAGGAGTACCGAACTATGGCAGATGTAGATCTATCGCAATCGAAAGGGAAGCAGAAACACGGCGGAAAGAAGAAGCGGAAACGCATCGCCGTCCGTGTGGACATGACGCCGATGGTGGACGTTGCGTTCCTGCTGTTGACCTTTTTCATGCTCACGACATCCATGAGCAAACCCCAGACCATGGAGATCAACCTTCCCCCGACAGATCAAGAGGGAAAGGTGAACGATGTTCAGGTCGCGGCGTCAAACCTTCTGACAGTACGGGTGCGCGATGATTTCAAAGTGTTTTGGAATATCGGCGAGGATAGTCCCGTGGTAGTGGATGGAAGCGACCGCAAAGCGAAACTGGTCAATCTCGGGAAGCTGTTGAAGGAACGGAGTTCATCCAATCCGAAACTGATCACGCTGATCAAGATCGATGACAAAGCGAAATACATCGATATGGTGGACGTGATGGACGAGATGAATATCAACGGGATCACACGCTTCAGCATCGCGCCGATGGCGGAGAAAGACAGACAAGAAATCGCTTCGTTATAAGTATTTAGAGCACTGGAGAAAGTATTATGGCTAAAGCAGCAGCCGAACAAGCATTAGGATATGGTTATCAGGAACTGCGGACATTGTCGCGGAAATATTCCATGACAGCGCTCATCGTCGCCGGCAGTTTCCATTTCGGCGGAATGGGCGCCTACTACGGCGTGCAGGCTCTCCTCGAAGAGGATGAACCGGTCTATTCCGTCCGCATCATGAAATACAGCGACCTCGGTCCGCCGCCGTCCATCACGAACTCGCAGGCAGCACCCGCAGTTTCGGTGGAAGCACCTACGGCAAAGCCGACCGTCGGAACTCCCGTTCCGGTACCGGATGCCGAGATCAACCCCGAACAGACCATCGCCAGCCAGGAAGAAATGGCAGCGACCGGTCCGATCGGCGAAGGTGAAGGCGCAGGCGGACCGGTCGAGATCGAATCCGACGTGAAGATCGAAGAGGACGGCCCGCCGCCGGATTTCGTTCCGGTGGAGAAACAGCCGCAGCCCCTTCCGGGGAACAATCCAGCTCCTGTCTATCCCGAGATCGCCCGGCGTGCCGGTGTTGAAGGCACAGTGTGGGTGAAGATCTGGGTGGATAAAGAGGGGAACCCGAAAAAGGCCCAGGTCTTGAAATCCGACGCAGAGTTATTCAATCAGCCTGCCATCGATGCAGCAATGAAATGGAAATTCACTCCGGCGATCATGAACAACGGCCCGGTCTCGGTGTGGGTGTCGATCCCATTCAAATTCAAACTGAACGCAGGACGGTAACGGAGAACATGGATCCTTCGAAGATATTTGTGTACTTCGGGTACGCAATGGCGGTCGTGTTCTTTGGGTTGGGGGTGTATGTGCTGTTCTTCGTTCCTGCTGAACTTCGGATCCCGGAGAAATTCCGGGTGATGTTCGGCGTTGTCCTGCTGCTGTATGGCGTCTATCGTGTAATCTCACTCCGAATTAAACAACGGCAAGCTGATGAAGAACTGTAACCGCTGGTATTCATTTCTTGTTGTGTTCCTCTCTGTCGTACTCTGTTCCTGTTCCAACGAGAAACGTGAGACCCTCACCAGCGGGAGTCTCACGATGATCACGTCCGAAGATGTTTACCCCGTGATCGATATCCAGGTGAGCGACTTCCAGCGTATGTACGATCAGGTGAAGATCAAGAACCTCTCGGCGTCATCACGCGAAGCGATCGTGCAGCTGCTGAACGACAGTGTGAAACTGATCGTCAGTGCACGCAGTTTCAATGCGGAAGAGCGGAGCGTCATCGCACAGAACGAACTGGAGATCGATTCCATCAAGATCGCGTATGACGGCATCGCCGTGCTGGTGAACCAAAAGAATTCCCTGAACAAGGTCACTGTCGATCAGCTCCGTCAGATCCTCAGCGGTTCCTCGGACCGGTGGCCCAATGTGAAAGGTTCGGATCTCTCCAGTGCTGTTGTGATCGCAGTTGGGGATAGGAACAGCGGAGTCCACGAATATCTAAAAGACCGGATCCTTGGCGGATCGGAGATCAAAGGGAACATCATTCCGTGCTCGACCTCCGCCGATGTCTTTGCTGTGCTGAAAGAGTATCCGAATGCGGTCGGATTTGTCAGTCTGGCATGGATGTCGAAAATGCCGGAACAGCTGCGTGTGCTGGAGATAGGTGACCCCGGATTCCGTCGCGACAGCACCGTTACCGAGATGGAATATTTCACGCCCCATCAGGCGCATATCTACCGGCAATACTACCCGTTGTCACGCAGTATCATGCTCTATGCTTTGAATGTCGGGAAAGGGGTCGGTCTCGGTTTCATGTCGTTCGCAGCGAGCTCGGACGGTCAGAAGATCATTGTGAGCAACGGTCTCGTCCCCGCGACGATGCCGGTCCGTCTGGTTCAACTTACTACACCGTAAATATCTAATCGAAAAGGAAGAAGAATGAAATTTATCATATCACTGCTGTTGATCGTTTCCATGGGAATGGCGCAGGACGATCTGACGAAAGGTAAGGAAGCGCTCGGGAAAAAGTCGTATGATGAAGCGATCACGCTGTTCCAGAAAGTTCTGCAGGCCAATACACGGAGCGTCGAAGCGAATTATTTTCTCGGCGAAGCGTACCGGCAGAAAGGGGATCTCCAAAATGCTGTGGATGCTTTGGAACGCGCCCTCGATTTCGATGATGAATACGAACCTTCGCTCGTCGCCATTGTCCGCACCTACGGCAAACTGGGACAGTGGGATAAAGCGGCGAAACGGTATAAACTGATCGAGAAATATCACAAGACCAGCGTCAACGGTCCGATCGCGTATGGACAGACCTATCTTGACACCGACTCGCTGGATAAAGCATCCATCTACTTCTCCAAAGCAAAAGAGATCGATCCGAAATGCGTCGATGCGTATGTCGGTCTCTCCGAGGTCTATGCCCGCCAAAATGTGATCGTGCTTGCTGTGGACAATCTGCGTACAGCAGCGCAGATCAATCCGACCAATCCGACTCTGTGGTACCGGCTCGCCACCACTATCATGAAGAACCGCGGATTGAATTCCGCACAGATCGAAGAGGTGGTTGCCGCACTCCAGAAAGCGATCGATCTGGATCCGAACAATACGCAGGCATTGTTCGATGCCGCGAATATCTTCTACCGTATCAAATACTGGCGCCAGGCGGCGGAGTTCTTCAAAAAATATACTGATGTAAAGAAGGACAATTCGGAAGCATGGGAGAAATACGGTATTTCCGCTTATAATGCGAAAGCATATACGGATGCGATCGTCGTGCTGGAACAATCCATCAAACTGAATCCGAAGAATTCCGAACTGAAGGCAATGCAGGCGCATTCGCTCTATCTCAACAAGGAATATCAGCGTTCGCTTGCTTTGTATAAGACCTTCCCGACCGATTCCCTCTCCAGCGAACAGTTGTACCGGATGGGCTTCTCTTATTACCAATTGAAGGACACGGTCAATGCGATCTCCTATCTCGAAAAGACCCTGTCGCTGGATAAAGAGAATATGGATGCCATCGGCACCCTTGCCGCGATCTATTTAACGCAGAAGAAATATGACAAAGCAGTGGTGGAATACGAGAAGATGCTGGCGAAGGACCCGAAGAATCTTACCGCCCGGTACTGGAGCGCGTATTCTTATTTTGTGCTGGACAAGATCGACATGGCGAAATCCTATTATCAGATCATCGTCTCCATGCGACCGAATAATCCCCAATATCACCAGTCGCTGGTGCAGATCTACAGTCTGCAGGATTCTGCGGACCTCGGACGGTATCATGCGAATGCCATGATCACGCTTGCGGACAGCATCATGAAAGCGGATCCTTCCAAAGCGGTCCAGCAGACACAAATGATCATCGGCGGCTACCGCTCGCTGGCGCTCTTCGATTATAAAGAGAAGAATCTGAAAGGTTCCATCGAAAAGCTGGAAAAGGCGGTCACGTATGAGAAGGACAAGAAGGATGTCGGTCTCCATCTCTTCCTCGCTCAGATGTATGCCGTTGCGAGCGGAGACAAAGAACTGCTGTCGGATGAAGCGAAGAAGATCAAAGCACGGGCCTGTCAGGAATATGCATTGGTGCTGAAACTGGACCCGAAGAATGCAGCTGCAAAGAAAGAATCAGGACAAATGAATTGCGGACAATAACTCTCTCCATCCATCACTCAATCTTACAAAGGTGAGCTATGAAAAAAATCTTTTCACATATGTCGTTAGTCCTAACAGTGCTGCTGGCAGCAGGAATCGCCGGCTCGCTGACCTCCTGCAAGAAGAAAGCGGAGCTGCCGGCGGTGACGGAGTGGGAGACCTATCAGGATCCCATCAACGGAATGGAAGTGCAGTATCCGAAGGAATGGATCAGGAGTACCGACCCAAAACGGACGAAGATCTCCTCCTCACAGATCGTTCAGGAAAAATTCTATGAGCTCTATTCCCAGGGGAGCACCACGGTGAACGTGGAACAGGGGGGCGTGGAGATCGAGATCAGTTCCGAAAAATTCGCCGATGTCAATGTCGGTACACTCGAAGCATATAAAGCAACGACCATGGAGAACTTCTCCGCTCTGAATCTCGGCGGCGAACAGCCGGCGATGCTCGGCAAGGAGAACGGATTCAAATTCTCCTTCAAAGTGAAGGTCGGAAAAGAGACCTCCCTCTACGGCGAGAAGATCATCGTTGCGCATGACAGTGCATTCTATACCGTCAGCATCTCCGGTTTCAACGAGTATTTCGAGGTCTACCGCCCGCTGCTGGACAAGGTTGTGGAATCGATCAAACTGCCGAAACCGAAAGTCTCCTACAAGGATCCGAACGCGGCGGCGCTTCCTTCCCCCGATGTGACGAAATTCAGCAATGATTTCGTCGAGTTCGAACATCCGGACAATTATGAAGTGACGATGCCGAAAGAGAAGAAGGGCGGATCACTCCATTCGCTCCATCTGCAGGGACTCCGGCAGGATTGCACGCTGGACCTGGATGTTTTCCCGACCAAAACGGACAAGGGAGAAGTGAAGTTCGAAAAGTTCGTCGAGGACAACAAGGCAAAATTCAAACCGAAATCAACCGCATCGTTCTCGATCGACGGGACAAACGCAACGCTCGTCACCGCAGCGCCTCCCGCAAAGGATATCGAACGGGTGGTCTACTTCACCACCAAAGGAGAGAAGATCTATCAGGTGGTCGTCACCTGGTATAAACCCTTGACGAACGACTTCAAACCGGCATTCGATAAGGTTGTCGCTTCGCTGAAACTGAAATAACCGAACACAATTTTCATTATGAATGCCGAAATGATGTTCATTTCGGCATTCTTTTTTTCATTTTTCATGAAAGAGACCATGAATTTCAAGGACCTTCCGATCGGAAAAGATTTCCCCCGCACCATCAATGCCGTTGTTGAGATCCCGCAGGGGAGCAGGAACAAATATGAATACGATGTGGACCTCGGCGTCTTCAAATTGGACCGGGTCCTCTATTCCTCCATGCATTATCCCGAAGCGTACGGTTTCGTTCCCAGTACGTTGTGGGACGACGGGGATCCGCTCGATATCCTCATCTTCATCGATCAGCCGCTCTTTACCGGCGTGATCGTGGAAGTGAAACCGATCGGCATCCTCCGCATGAAGGATGAAAAAGGACCGGACGATAAACTGCTCTCCGTTGCCGTGAACGATCCGACATACCGCAATATCAATGATGTGAAAGAAGTGCCGAAACATCTGCTCATCGAGATCGAACATTTTTTCACCAGCTATAAACTGCTGGAAGGGAAGCATGTGGAGAGTTTCGGCTGGGACAATGTGGTCGTCGCGCTGGAATCGGTGAAGCAGGGACATGAACAGTACAAACGCTCAAAAAAGGGATAAACAATAAACGGATAATTGATCCGGACTTTCTATCATAACAAACAGGGAGATCTATGAGGCGTTCCATCGTCACGCACGTTGTGTGTGCTTTATCCGTACTGAGTGTTTTCTTCATCCTGACAACACCGCTTGCAGCTCAACAGACGGCGACCATCATCTCGAACAAGGATAATACCATCTACAGTGAGAATGGCGGATCTAGCAATGGGGCTGGTTCTTTTGATTTTGCCGGGAGAACCAACGGACCAAATATCCGAAGAACATTGGTCAGTTTTCCGGTTTCGGATGTCCTGCCGACGAATGCAACAGTAACATCAGTACGGCTGAAAATGAAGGTAACAAGAGTTCCGAGCGGAGCGGTCACAGCAACGTTCAATCTACATAAAGTAACGGCTCAATGGGGCGAAGGAACTTCGGATGCGGACGCCAACGAAGGCAGTGGAGCAACTGCTGTGACAAACGATGCAACCTGGTCGCATCGTCTTTTCGGCTCACAGACGTGGGCAACGGCCGGCGGCGATTTTTCCGGTGCGGCGAGCGGCTCGCTATCCATCTCCGGAACAGGTTCGGTCGAATGGACATCCACGGCAGCGATGGTTGCCGATGTGCAGTCATGGCTGACCAATCCATCCTCAAATTTCGGCTGGATCATTATCGGCGGTGAGGCAACGGACAAGACAGCGAAACGGTTTACCTCACGCAGCGGCGGGGCGATGGCCGATGCACCGCAGATCGTTGTCGATTATACGACTTCTACTTCGGTTCCGTCATCCGGTGCAGCACCGGATCTCTTTGAACTTCAACAGAATTATCCGAATCCGTTCAATCCATCCACCACCATCAAATTTTCCATTCCGAACAGTGCGCGAACTACCGTGAAGGTGTTCGATCTGCTCGGTAATGAGGTTGCAACAGTACTGGACCGGACATTGGAAGCCGGATCGCATTCCGTTACGATGGATGGAGGACATCTGACGAGCGGGATCTATTTTTACCGTCTGCAGTCGGGACAATTTAGTGCTGTAAAAAAATTGACGCTACTGAAATAATCATAGTGAAGAAACTGACCATCATCGGTGCAGGAGGAGTCGGCCGCTCGATCGCACTTGCGCTCTTCTCCAAAGGGATCTCGGTGGATGGGATCTACTCGCGGCGCGGTGCTTCGGCGAAAAGACTGGCGGCGGCAGTGAAGGTGCGAAATTACGGCACGTTGAAAATCACAACACCGCTCTCCGGTCTTGTCGTTATCGCCGTTCCGGATGCTGAGATCAGCTCCGTTGTATCGCTGCTCCGTGCGGAACGGCGTTCGTTGAAAGGGATCACGGTCGTTCATACTTCCGGAACATTGACAAGCGATGTGCTTCAGCCGCTCCGCGCACTCGGCGCCTCTGTTGGTTCATTTCATCCGCTGCAGACGTTCTCGGCTGCTCGACGTTCCACCTCTTTTACGTCGATCTATTGTGCAGTGGAGGGGGACCGGTCCGCGGTCACTGTAGGAGAAGCGCTTGCACGCGCACTCGGCGCAAGGAGTTTCCGTATCCGGAAGAGCGATAAAACGAAATACCATATTGCGGCGGTATTCGCATCGAATTATCTGGTGACACTCCTTTCTGCAGCTGAACAGACCGCCGGAAACATCGGTCTTTCAGGGAATCAATTCCGAAAGATCATCCGTCCGCTGGTGATACAGACGGCGGAGAATGTTCTGAACGCTTCGCCGGCAAAAGCGCTGACCGGACCGATCAAACGGGGAGACGGAGAGACCGTCACCGAACATATCAGAACATTGGAAATATCGAAAGAACTCAAACACCTGTTGCCGCTCTATGCGGCCCTGGGGATCGAAACGGCACATTTGGCGAAACGGCGGAAATAATGTTAGCGGATTATCACACTCATAATTATCTTTGTAAACATGCGGACGGCACGCTGGAAGAATATGTTCAGCATGCGGTTTCCATCGGACTGAATGAGATAGGACTCTCCGACCATACTCCGATGCCGGACAACTGGGACCATGAAGTACGGATGACCGAAGAACAATTCCGGAATGAATATGCACCGACCGTCCTCGCGCTCCGTGAAAAATACCGTGGACAGATCGATGTGAAGTTCGGTCTGGAAGGGGACTTCATGCCGGGGACCGAAGCATGGGTGAAGGAATTCAATGCAAAGAGCGATTTTGACTATGTGATCGGTTCTGTCCATTATTTGGATGATTGGGGATTCGACGATCCAAAGTTCGTGGCGAAATACGACGAGAAGGATGTGAACGACATCTATGGAGTGTATTATCAGCGCATAGCACAGTCCGCTGCGACCGGACTGTTCGACATCATCGGACATTGCGACCTGGTGAAGAAATTCGGCCACCGTCCGACCAAAGAGATGGAGGAGATCCTCCGCGAGACATTCAAGATCGTGAAGCAGTATGATATCGCAGTCGAGATCAATACATCCGGCCTTCGCAAGCCGGTAAAGGAGATGTATCCGAGCGAAAAGATCCTCTCGATCCTTTCGGAATACAAGATCCCGCTCACATTGGGCTCGGATGCACACACACCGACGGATGTCGGCAGGGATTTTGAGCGCGCACGGGATTTTATTCAGCAGTACGGAGGGGGCAAGATCTCCATTTTCAATAAACGACAGCGCAGCGAAGTGAAACTCTAATGGATAAACGTATCATCCTTATCGCTGTACTCGCAATGACAGCTGTCATCCTGACCTCGGTCCGGGAATGTTACGGTGTATCCGAAGGAAGTTTTTCGATCCTTCCCGCTTCAAAGCAGGGGATCACCGGTGAACGGATCGCGTCGATGGCGGACACCACATTGAAAGCACTCGGGATAAAAAAAGAGAATATCCGCCCCATAAGAAACAGGAACGATGTCCGTGTCTTCATGCCGGTCACATTCGATCCGCTTCTGTTCGTCCGCGCGATGAAGGATTCGCTCAGTGATTTCCGGGCGGAGATCATCTCCACGGAAAATAATAAGGATAAGAGTTCCGTCGTACAGATCAAGGACGGCGAAGTGATCCTGAAAAGTTATCTCTTCAGTAAAGAACAAGCACCAGCAGTCAAGAAAGGAGTTTCACCATCGCAGCCAAAGAAGCAAATTCGGTAATGGAAAAGATCGTGTCGCTGGCAAAGCGTCGCGGTTTCGTCTTTCAATCCAGCGAGATCTACGGGGGCCTGAACGGCTGCTGGGATTACGGTCCATTGGGCGTTGAGATGCTCAATAATCTGAAACAGGCATGGTGGCGTTCCATGACCTTTCGCGATGACGTGGAAGGGGTCGATGCCTCCATTCTGATGCATCCGAAAGTGTGGGAAGCGTCCGGACATGTCGCCAACTTCACCGATCCGATGGTGGACTGCAAACAGTGCAAGGCCCGCTACAGAGTGGATGTGCTGATGGACGAGCTGAATGCGAAGAAGAAAAAAGATGTCCTTCGCGAGATGTTCCCCGGCGAGTTCGAGGGACAGCAGTCCGACGACAAGATCACCACAGAGTTTGCATCGCGCATTGCATCGGATGATGCGGTCGCAAAAGCGCTGAAAGCGGTCGCCTGTCCGAATTGCGGCAATAAAGCGACCTTCACCGAAGCTCGTCAGTTCAATCTGATGTTCAAGACGTTCGTCGGTCCGGTTGAGGATACGAACAATGTCGTCTATCTCCGACCGGAAACGGCGCAGGGGATCTTCGTCAATTTCCTGAATGTGCAGAGCGCTTCCCGGCAGAAGCTGCCGTTCGGCATTGCACAGATCGGCAAGGCATTCCGGAACGAGATCAACACGAAGAATTTCCTGTTCCGCACGCGCGAATTCGAGCAGATGGAGATGCAGTATTTCGTGAAGCCGGGTGAAGAGGACAAGTTCTTCGAATACTGGCGCGAAGAGCGGATGAAGTGGTTCCTGGAACTCGGGATGAAACAGGAGAATCTGCAGTGGCATAAGCATGAGAAGCTGGCACACTACGCGAAGAATGCATTCGATATCGAATTCAAATTCCCGTTCGGCTGGGGCGAGGTGGAAGGGATCCATAGCAGAACGAACTTCGATCTTTCTCAGCATGAGCAGTTCTCAGGAAAATCCTTGAAGTATTTCGACGAGCAGTCCAAAGAGAAGTTCGTCCCGTTCGTGATCGAAACATCGGTCGGTGCGAGCCGTTCGTTCATGGCGTTCCTCTGCGCTTCCTATGACGAGGAAATGGTCGAAGGAGCGGAAGGGGGAGCGGGCGAGATGAGGACCGTGCTCCATCTCCATCCGAAACTTGCTCCGATGAAAGCGGCGATCCTGCCACTGGTGAATCGGGACGGGATGGATGAGATCGCAAAGAAGATGACGAAGGATCTGCAGAGATATTTCCGTGTGTTCTACGATGACAGCGGAGCCATCGGACGCCGGTACCGCCGGCAGGATGAGATCGGAACGCCGTTCTGTTTCACCGTTGATTCCCAGACATTGACGGACCAGACCGTGACCGTCCGTGAACGCGATTCCATGAAGCAGGAACGGATCGCGATGAGCGCTGTCCGCGATTATCTTTTGGAGAGAATATGAACAATACCGTGAAGAACATCCTGTTCAATCCGGAGCTTCAGATGCTCCGGGCCGGCTGGAGGATCACACTGCTTCTTCTGACATTCATCGGGATGAACCTCGTCGTGACGGCGCCGATGATGAAGTTCTTCAAGACGATTCCCGATTTCCCGATGCAGACGGTCGGAACCTACATCTCATATGTGATGCTGACCGTTTCGACCTGGGTGATCCTGAAGTATGTGGATAAGCGTCCGTTCCACTCCGTGGGCATTTCGTTCAAGGCCAATTGGGGTAAGGAACTGACCCAGGGGATGCTCTTCGGTTCCGGAATGATGTCGCTGATCTATGTGATCGAATTTTCCTTCGGTATGGTGGTGATCGAATTCCGCGACCTGACCATGCAGCAGTCCTTCGTGATCTTTTTGAACAGCATCGCACTGTACATCGCGGTCGGTTACGGAGAGGAATTGATGTTCCGCGGTTATCTGTTCCAGGCATTTTCCGAAGGGACGAACAAACTGATCGCAACCATTTCCATCTCGCTTCTGTTTGCGATGGCACACATGGGAAATCCGAATGCGTCCGTTTTCGGCATCATCAATGTGGGACTCGCCGGTGTCTGGTTATCCATTGCATATTTTAAGACCGGCGCACTCTGGCTGCCGATCGGCCTCCATATCTCCTGGAACTTCGTGCAGGGATTCGTCTATTCTTACCCGGTCAGCGGAACAAGTTCCGAACGTGAACAGATCGGCAAAGCGATCGTGAACGGACCGGAATGGATCACCGGCGGAGCGTTTGGTCCTGAAGGAGGAGCGTTGGCAACATTGATGCTCGTCCTTTGTTCACTGTTGATCTATAAGTGGGATTGGGTGAATGCATCGGACAGGCTCTGGAGCTATTCCCGCTGGAAAGAAGAGCGTCTGCAATTGCTGGCTCCCCCTGTCATTGAATCCGAGCAGCCCCAGGCGTGAAGACCGTGGCCCGACTGGTCCTTCTTTTATTATGTCTCTCGACTGCGTCATACTCCCAGTGGGTCATCTCCCCGGATTTTGACGCGCAGGCGCAGCGGGGTATCTCCGCTGTCTATAATCTGGAGTTTGAGAAAGCACACGTCGAGTTCTCTGCGCTGGCAAGGAATTATCCTTCGCATCCGGCCGGGAAATTCTTCCTGGCGATGATCGACTGGTGGAAGATCCTGATGACGATCGATGATGAATCGCATGACGATGCTTTCATCAATAAGATGGATGAAGTGATCGAACTGTGCGACAGCCTGCTGGAGGTGAACGAGAATGATGTGAGTGCGCTTTTCTTCAAAGGCGGAGCGCTTGGTTTTCAGGGACGGCTCCGCGCGAACCGGAACAGCTGGGTCAAAGCGGCGAATGACGGACGGCTGGCGCTCCCGATCGTCCAGAAAGCGTACAAGATCTCTCCCGACAATTACGATATTCTGCTTGGTATCGGCATCTACAATTATTATGCATCAACGATCCCGGAGAAATATCCCATTGTGAAGCCGGTGATGGTCTTTTTCCCGACCGGGGACAAGGCAAAAGGGATCGAGCAGCTGACAAAAGCGTCCGAGAAAGCGAAGTTCGCAGCGCTGGAAGCAAAGTATTTCCTGCTGCAGCTGAGTTACAATTATGAACGGCAATATGAACGGGCGTATGATCTCTCCACGTCATTGTGGAACAGGTTCCCGAACAATGTGGTCTTCCACCGGTATGTCGGACGGAGTTCCTTTTCACTGGGAAGATTCGGTGAAGCGCACTCTGCATTCACCGAGATCCTGAAGCGGAGCGAGAGGGAACAGCGGGGATATTCCTCCTTCGCGAAACGGGAGGCGCTGTATTACCTGGGCATGATCGCGTTCAACACCAATTCGTTTGACGAGGCACTGAAATTCTTCTATCAGTGCGACAAGATGTGCCGGGAGATGGATAAGTCCGAAGCTTCCCCGTTCATGACCATGACCAACCTGCGGATCGGGATGATCTATGACGTCCAGAAAAAGAGAAATTATGCAGTGATGCAGTACCAGAAAGTGCAGAAACTGAAGAAGTTCGAGAATTCCCTTGAACTGGCAGACCAATACCTGAAGAAGCCCTACACACAATAACATGATGAATGAACTGACCATCTATATCCTTTTGGCAGGACTTGTCGCCGGCGGCGCTGAGATCCTCGGCGGTGCCTTTGTCGCGTGGAAACATGATCTCTCGAAAAGGATCCAGGAGAACCTGATCGCTCTCGGAGCTGGCTTTCTGCTGGCGCTGGTGATGATCGATCTGCTTCCCGAAAGCATTGAAAATCTTGGTCACGCCGCACCCCTATGGATGCTGATAGGTTTCAGCGTGATCCACTTCGTGGAGCATACCGTGGTGAAACATCTCCATTTCGGGGAGGAGACCCATTCGCATGTAATGGTCTCGAAGATCGCCAGCTACTCGGCGTTCTGGGGATTGTTCATCCATGCATTCTTCGACGGACTCGCGATCTCTGCCGGGATGTATTACGATCTTCCGCTCGGGATCCTGATCTTTATCGCCATTCTGCTCCATAAATTTCCCGAAGGACTCACTGTCGCTTCCATCATGCTCGCGTCGAACCAGTCCCGCGCCACCGCAGTCAAAGCGACCGCCGGTATCGCCGCCGGGACGATGATCGGCGTATGCATGATCTTCTTCCTGCAGAATGTTGATCCGAAGATCACCGGTTACGCATTCGCATTCTCTGCCGGCGCTGCGCTCTATGTCAGCGCAAGCGATCTCATTCCGGAGATCAACCGTTCCGATAACCGCATCCTTTCTCTGGTCGTGTTCGTGGGGATGATGATGTATTACGGCAGCGAGATCCTCCTGAAAAGCTTAATTGGGCATTAAAGCAAACACATTAGACACATAGAAGAGCGAAAATGTAGGACCGAGCGGCGCTCGGTCCTACAGCCTGCCGATTTAAAACAACAATGCCATGACGATGTGTCATGGCATTAATTATTTTGGTAGATCCGGGAACGAAACGGATCAGATGTCGAGTCCGATCGTGATGCGGGTGATGCTGCCGACTTCGCCGTACGAATTGAAACCGTAATCGAGCCGGAGTCCTTTTAATACCAATCCGCCGCCGAGAGAGAATCCTGCCATGCCGGCAGACGTGCCGATCTTCAGTTCTTTTCTCCGCTCATTATTGTAGCCGAATCGGAAACGGAGCGCCTTGCTCAATGTAAACTCGCCGCCCACGGTAAATGAAGTGAATTTATCGAAGAAAGAATTCCGTTCCTCATTCAGTTTGTTGAAATTCACATTCAGTCGGAGAGGAAGGTGGGCAGGTTTGAGCGTGCCGCCGATCTTCACTTCGAACGGAAGCAGTTCTTTGGTGGTTCCGTATGGATCGATCTGTGTTCCCATATTCGCCAGCGTTGCACCGAAAGTGATCTCATCATCGCCGGGAATGTGATACATGATCCCAAGGTCCGCTGCCAGCGCAGATGAATTCGCCTCGGCAATGGAAGAATAGATATATTTCGCCGTGACTCCGTAATAGAGATTCTCTTCGAACAGATTGGCAAGACTGACAGAGAACGCCATATCACCGGCGCCGAACGAGCCAGTCTCGATCCCCTGATCATTCCTTCCCACAAATGAACCGTAATTGATGTAATTGACGCCGACACCCATTACCCCCAGATCCTCAACGGATTGTGTATAGGCGGCGAAGCCTGCTTTTATGTCCAGAACGTGGCTGGTATAGCCGACAGAAGCGACCGGTGCGGTGATGGAACCGATCGTAGCCGGATTATAGAATATCCCTACCGGATCACCCTGCATGGAGATAAAACTCCCTGCCATGGCTGAAGCCCGCGCGCTGACATCGTTCTGAAGGAATTGATACGTGGGCCGTTCACCGGCCGGACTGGATGTTGTGAAGAGAAGTACTGCTACCGCGACATGAATGAAGATGGAGCGCTTCATCGATCCTCCGAATGACAATGATGGTTGACCATTTGGTCCAAACCGTGTTGAGTGTGGAGTTATTTGCTTCAAATGTATCAATCGATCATTATACCAATGTAATATTCTCTCGCATGAGATTCAACGGTTTTATCTGACGTGAAATATTCATATTATTGATTATGAAATTGAACTATCTCAGTACGTTCGTCTTTATTCTGCTCGCCGGTTGTGCCGGACAGCGTCCCCCCGAAGGGGGACCGGCTGATACCGTTCCGCCGGAGATCATATCCGTTCTGCCGGCCCCGAATACGGTCAATTATGCCGACGACAGGATCGTGATCGAGTTCAGCGAATATGTGGACCGGCGTTCCGTGGAGGATGCGATCTTCATCTCGCCGACGATCGATGAGAAGGAGTTCGAATGGAGCGGAACGGAACTCGAGATCATCTTCCGTCAGGAACTAAGAAAAAATACCACCTATGTTGTCACTGTCGGAACGGATGTGGTTGATGTGCGGGGAAGGATAAGAATGGCGCAAGCGTTCACGCTCGCATTCTCTACCGGACAGAAGATCGACAACGGCGCAGTCGCAGGGAAAGTGATCACCGAAAAAGCGGACGGTGTGATGATCGTTTCATACCGCTTGAACTCCATCGATCCGGATACGCTGAATCCGGCCGTCTCAAAACCGGACTATTTAACGCAGATCGGAAAGAACGGCGAGTTCTTTTTGTCTAATCTTGCGGCAGGAACATACCGCCTCTTCGCAATGCATGATGAGTACCGTAATATCCTCTATGATGCGGAGACGGACCAGATCGGAACAACGGACGACATTATTCTGACCGAAAAAGATACGCTCAAGTCCGGCGTTGTCTTCACCATTGCCGTCGAGGACACGACACCCCCCAGGATCACTTCTGTAGCGGCACCGGACGAACGTCACCTGCTGGTCCAATTCAGCGAACCGGTCGATTCGGCATCGCTTAGCGCAGCATCCTTTTTCATCTCCGATACGCTGGATGTTCCCGGCCCGAAGGTGCAGCAGTTCTTCCCGAACAATGTGCAGTTCTCCTCCGTTACCCTGGTGACCGAACCGCAAGCGAAGGATTCACTCTATCTGCTGCAGGTGAACGGCGTAAAGGATCTGAATGGATTTCTCATCAATCCGCTGGCCCGTACAAAACAGTTCACCGGTTCGGGTGTAAGGGATACGATCCCCCCGAAAGTGACCGGAACATCATTCCAGGAGAATGCCTCGAAAGTGCTCCCGGATGTACCGTTCACGTTCCGATTCAATGATGTCGTCCGCACGCCGGTCCATGATACATCCTTCGTACTGAAAAGGATGAAGGACAGTTCACTCGTTCCGCTTTCCGTCTCTTTCCGTTCACTGAACGAACTGCTTTTGAAACCGGGGAAGCGTCTGAATATCGGCGATCAGTATCTGCTCACAATGAAATGGAACGGCATCAGAGATCTGTCCGGCAATCGTTTTAAGGACAGCGTCAGTCAGGTGCAGTTCGGTGTGGATGACCCAGAGAATTACGGAAGCATCGAAGGGATCTTTGCGGGATTCGGCGGAACGAGGAATGTTGTCACCGCCGCGAATCTCAGTGATACGAAACAGCCGGTGCAGAAGACACTCACTTCACCGTCGGGAAAATTCCTCTTCAACGGATTAACGGAAGGGAAATATTCTCTGAAAGCATTCGATGATGTGAACGGCAATGCCATTCATGATGCCGGGAAACCATTCCCCTGGAAAAAATCGGAACGCTTCACCCTCTATCAGGACACCGTTCGGGTCCGCGCTCGCTGGCCGGTGGATGGGGTCATCTTCAAAGCGAAATAACAAATCCCTAAAATTGTTTTAGACGTTTCAAAAAAGTACGTCACCCCCGAATGTTCCTATCGGGGGGCCAAATATATAGATTCCCGCTAAAAACATGCGGGAATGACTCCTATCTTGGGATACTTTTTCTGAGATGACTTCTAGTCGATAACTGTGGTACTGTCGATCGGAGAGGGAAGCGGCGGTTTCGGCAGCTGGTTCCTGATGATCCTGTCCGGCACGATCCAGGCATTCCTGTATCCCTGCTTTTTGAACTGGTCCAACAGGCTTTTCGCCTCCGCCCGGTTGGAAAAATCTCCGGCGCGGATCTTATACGTGGGTGCTTCAAAGATCAGATAGATCCAGAGATCGGGATTGAGGAGAGTGATGGCGGTACGAGTGCTGTTCGCTTCTTCGAAATTATTGGTGGCCAGAAGCTGAACACGAAATCCCTGCAGCGTTTCCGGTGCTGCGGTGGTCAACTGATCGATGGAACGTCCGGCTGTCCTGGTGCTGTCGTTCTTCTTGTACAGATATACTTCCGTGTCGTAGAAAGATGGTTTGAAGGAGCGCTCGAACGTGTTCAGATGTTCCTTCCTCGGCTGATATCCGGAGTCGGACAGTGCAGTGCTCTGTGCAGAAGCGATGCTGATAAGGAGGAGGAATGCGGCGATGGATCTGATCATGATCATTTTGTCCAATATGAAACCCACAGACCGGGATAGTCCTTCGGATATTCTTTTGTCATTTTATCGATGAATGCGGTGGCGGAACTTTTGGTGGAGAACGTGCCGACGCAGACGCGCGTCAGATTGAGCGTGCTGTCGAACAGGATACGGACAGGAAGTTTGAATCTCTTCGCGAGCTGTTCCTGATGACGCTTCACATTGCTCTGCAGTTTGAACGCTCCCACCTCAACCGTGTAGAATTTTTTCGGCGCGGATGCTTTCACGGAAATGGAGGAGGGGGCAGTTCCCGGACGTTTCTTCCTCTGCACATCCACCGTATCCGCCTGGACTGTAAAGCGCTGTGCGGCCGGTTTTTCCTTCACAGCAGGCTGTGCGATGACCTCTTCCTGCACCGGCTCAACGGATGAGGTGTCCGTTTGATCGTATTCCGTCAATGATTCATCCTCAACAGTGGTCTCGTCGCCGGACGAGCATCCGGTCCAGACTCCCGCCAGAAGAATGACGCAAGCAATATGGAGATAGATTTTAATACTTTGCTCCTGACGATCCGATATTCTCAATAGGATGCCACGTGGTCTTCGTCTCCTGAAGATCGATGATCAGATACGGATGTTCATTCTCCGATTTCGACCAATCCTTGTTCCAGACGAGCGCCCGTTTCACGTTCAGCGATGCATTCTGAGCGATCAGCTTCATTTCTGCTTCATCCGCACGGCAATAGACGACCGCGTTCACATCCATGTGGTTCGAGAAGTGTGCCGCCAGTTCAGAACTGGTTCCGGTGAGAATGTTCACCACGCCGCCGGGAACATCGGATGTTGCCAGCACTTCCGCGAATGTAATGGAACAGAGCGGTAGCGAGTTGGAGGCGAGAACGACGCAGCTGTTTCCGCCGGCGATGACAGGAGCGATCACGGAGACAAGTCCGAGCAGGGACGAATCTTCCGGTGCGATCACCGCTACAACGCCGGTCGGTTCGGGGACGGAGAAATTGAAATGGGATGATGCGACGGGATTGACGGTGCCGAACATCTGCTGATATTTGTCGCACCAGCCGATGTAATAGACAAGCCGGTCGATGGACTGCATCACTTCCGCTGCTGCAGCTTTCGGCGTGGAACCCTGCTGGATCAATTCATGGACGAACTGTTCTTTGCGTCCTTCAAGCATTTCTGCGATACGGTAGAGGATCTGTCCGCGGTTGAATGCAGGACGAGACGACCATCCGCCGAATGCTCCTCGGGCAGCGACGACTGCGTTACGGAAATCTTTCCGCGAAGAGAGACTCACATTCGCAATCGGTTCATTCTTTTTGTTCGTCAGCGCGTAATAGCGCCCGCTTTCGGTCCGCGGGAACTGGCCGCCGATATAGATCTTATAGGTCTTCAAAACTTCAATTCGGGACATGGTCATTATTCCAATAGTTATAATCGTACGTAGGGAAGAAGGCCGTGCAGTCCCCCTTCTCTGCCGAATCCGCTCTCTTTATAGCCGCCGAACGGCGACGTGGGATCGAATTTGTTATACGTATTCGCCCAGACAACACCGGCCCGCATCTTCGTGGTGAGATTGAAGATCTTGGAGCCTTTATCGGTCCAGATCCCGGCGGAAAGTCCGTACGGAATATTGTTCGCTTTCTCTATCGCTTCCTCCACCGTGCGGAATGTCTGCACGGCAAGGACCGGACCGAAGATCTCTTCCTGCACCACACGGTGGGACTGCGAGGTGTTCAGGAACAGTGTCGGTTTGCAGAAGAATCCTTTGTTCGGCAGTTCGCAGGAACTTTGATACAGTTCCGCTCCTTCGTCCACCCCGATCTTGATGTAATCGCGGATCTTCATCATCTGTTCTTTGGAGTTGATCGCGCCGATATCCGTATTCTTGTCCATCGGATCGCCGACGATGAGTGTTTCCATCCGGTCCTTCAGTTTTCGGATGACGATCTCTGCGACACCTTCCTGCACCAGCAGACGCGATCCGGCACAGCAAACATGTCCCTGATTGAAGAAGATACCGTTGACGATCCCTTCCACCGCCTGATCGATCGGTGCGTCATCGAATACAATATTTGCCGCTTTGCCCCCCAATTCCAGTGTCAATTTCTTGGATGTGCCGGCGATCGCTTTTTGGATCATCTTTCCGACATCCGTGCTTCCGGTGAAGGCGACTTTATTCACTTTGGGATGATTCACAATGGCTGCACCGGTCTTTCCGAATCCTGTGACGATATTCACCACTCCGTCCGGCAATCCGCTCTCCGCGATGATCTCAGCGAGTTTCAATGCGGTGAGGGAGGTGGATTCGGCAGGTTTCAGGACGACCGTATTACCGGTGGCAAGTGCAGGAGCGATCTTCCACGCAGCCATCAGCAGCGGGAAATTCCACGGAATGATCTGTCCGGCAACTCCAATCGGCTGGGGATTGCGGTTGGGGAAAGCATAATTCAGTTTGTCCGCCCAGCCTGCATAATAGAAGAAATGGTTCGCCGCCAGAGGAACATCCACATCGCGCGATTCGCGGATCGGTTTTCCGCCGTCCATCGTCTCGATCACGGCAAGTTCGCGGGCACGTTCCTGGATCATTCGTGCAATGCGGTAGATGTATTTTGCACGTTCTTTCGGCGGGGTTTTCTTCCAGACATTGTTATATGCCTTGGAAGCGGCATTCACTGCAAGATCGACATCCTTCTCGTCCGCCTCAGCGATCTCAGCGATCTTCTCTTCGGTGGCAGGATTGATCGAATCAAAATACTTTTTGCTTGAAGGCTGAACGAATTCACCGTTGATGAAAAGACCGTACTGTTTCTTCAGACTGATATGGTCCTTACTTTCCGGAGCCGGCGCGTATTTCCAGCCGCTGAAGAAGCCCAGCGCCTGTCCGTTCCGTTCCGTCGTCTCTGTTTTCTTCATACTGAATATCCTGTATTAAAGAATCTCTTAATCGTTGGAGAAATAATCTTTGCTCTGGTAGGTGCCAGATCTCTCTTTACCGAGCTGCATCAGAATGTCGTTGGCGAGACTGCTGGCGCCGAAGCGGAACCATTCATTCGTCATCCACGCATCGCCGAGCGTTTCGTGGAGCATCACCAGATAGTGGACCGCCAGTTTCGCGGTGGAGATGCCGCCGGCCGGTTTCATACCGACCATCTTTCCGGTCTTATAATAGTGGTCCTTGATCGCCTGAAGCATCACGAGAGTGACCGGCATCGTAGCCGCCGGCTGGATCTTTCCGGTGGAGGTCTTGATGAAGTCCGCACCAGCATAGATGGCGATATCACTTGCACGGCGGATATTGTCGAGTGTGGATAGTTCACCTGTTTCCAGGATCACCTTCAATCTGGAAGCGCCGCACGCTTCTTTGACCGCTGAGATCTCGTCGAACACGAATCCGTAATTCCCCTCAAGGAATTCACCGCGGGAAATGACCATATCGATCTCATCGGCCCCTTCATCCACGGCAAAGCGTGTATCGGTCAGTTTAACTTCGCGGGTGGTGTTTCCGCTGGGGAATGCCGTTGCAACGGAAGCGACCTTGATCCCGGTCCCGGCCAGCGCAGCTTTCGCTGTACGGACGTGAGTGGGATAAACGCAGACTGCGGCGACATGGGGAACATCAGGCAGCTGATCGCACAGATGAGCAGCCTTGTAGCACATCTGCTTCACTTTCCCGGGAGTATCTTTTCCTTCGAGCGTCGTCAGGTCGATCATATTCAGCGCAAGTTTCAGCGCTTGAACTTTCGATCCTTTCTTGATGCTGCGAGTGGTGAAACGAGCGACCCGTTCTTCCACGCCGACCTGATCGACCACAGGACTCATGCGGAAATTGGGGATATCGATGGTTTGGTTCATTGGATGAAGGACATTTTTTTGGTTGAAACGAAGTTTCCTGATGTAAATCTATAAAAATAAACCCCCGATGACAACTGTTTCGCCTCAAAAATTATCGAGTAGTGTCCGGGTGAAAGTTCCTGGTCTATTATGGTATGGAGTGCTTGCCCCAATGCATTGAAAATCTGCACTACTGTCCGTCCCTGCCGTTCAACGGTGAATTGAATCGTAGTGGTAGGGTTGAACGGATTGGGAAAATTCTGAGAAAGAGAATACGTGAACGGTACGGCAGCCGGTTCAACACTGTTCGGAGAAGATGGATATCCGAGGACCATAATATCGTCCAGTGACCAGCCGTCTCTTTCCTCGCCGCCGTCGGAGGAGAGCCGGAAACGGATCAGGATACTCTTTCCTGCATACGCAGAGAGATCAGCTGTTTGCTCGATCCAATTCCCGCCCGGATTGAACGCGTCGTAGCCAAAGAGTGTTGCACTCTGTTTGCTGCCCGATTGTCCGGATCCTTTCCGCGAAAATTTTGTGCGGAGACTCGTCCACTCAATACCATTGTTTGTCGACACTTCGATAACGCCGAAATCCCACGTCGATTCTATCGCCCATTTTGTCCGGAATGTCAATTCCGCATACTGTAGTCCTGCAAGACTGATGGGGGACTTCAATGTGAGGGAGTTCTCTGCATTGGGAAGATATTTTCCGTTTGGACTGTCCGTAAAATACGGATTGGAATTGAGAAGGTCTGTTGCGGTATTCCATCCTGTGCCGGTGGACCAAAGTGCGGTGCTCGAGGCAGTATCGTTGAAAACAATGACCGGAGTCTCTGTATAGAACCTCAAACTGTCTTTCAGTACTGCTCCTGTTGAATCGTGAATGGTCATCGTAAAAACTCCGCTGCTTCCCGCAGTGTTTATCGGAATCGTATTTTCATGGATCTGGAAAGAGGAGAGTGAAGGGATCTGCAATGATGGCTGAATGATGCCGCCGGCGGCATTCAATGTAAGCTGAAGCGGTCCGGAGGGTGCCAGTCCTTTATTGATCATTCGGATGGTCAATAGATCTTTCTTTCCGGGAGTTGAACCGCTCACCGAAAATGAATTCAGTGTGACGAGTGATCCGGCCGCATAGGCGAGATATTTGTTCTGGAGGATGTTCTCCTGTGCAAGGGGATAGATCAATGATCGGACCGGCCAAAATCCTGTCGAACCGACCTCCGGTGTCATCGCATAGGTCCGTTCTTTTGCAGAGTCACTGTACATGAAATCATCCGAATTGCCGCGGGTGGAATACTGCACGGTCTGCATATCGGTGCCGATGGAGTACCGATTATGCTGCGACATGTCGAATGACCAGTGACGGAAAAGAAGGGAATCAGCGCTTTCGGTGGAGGTGTATCCCCAGGGATAGATCAGATAATTTCCCCAGGTGTGATAATTGAAGCAGGTCCTGATCTTCCGTTTGGTGATGAACTGACTGATGGCAAAGGTCTCCGGCTCGGAGAAGGGCGCAACACCGCGGTACGTGTCGCTGCCCATGGCAGTGCTCGATCCGTTGTTGCTCGCATTCCACATCTCAAAAATGCCGTAGTTCCTGTTCAGGTCTACACCGAACGTCCCGTTCCCGTTCACGCGGCGGTTCTTCCTCCACATTCCGCCGCCGGTATCGCGCAGTGCCCGGTTATACTCGTATCCGTCCGGATTGACCACAGGGATGAACCAGCATTGGCGGTTGTTGACAATGTATGTCGCTTCGGGATCCTTTCCGTAATTCTCCAGCAGCCACCACATGTAATAGATCACCGTCATCATTCCCTGAGGTTCCCGTGCATGATGAAGCGCGGTGTACAGCACTTCCGGTTCGGACGGTTCATCCGTGTTCGCATTGTCCGAGATCTTCACGGCAAAGATCGTCCGTCCTTCGATCGTTCTTCCGATGGAATCCTTCTTCGTGATGAGATACGGAAAGAGGAGGGCCATCGAATCCAGCTGCTGCTGAACCTCACTGAGGATAAGGAATCCTCCCATCGCACCGTAACGGAAATACTTTGGAACATTATCCGCCGTTTTGAAAAGAGAGGGAATATCATCTCTTTGCTGTTCCGAATAGAATCGATCCCAATCCTTGATCAGCATGGAATAATTGATCCCGGACTGCTGCAGTAATTCCAGTTCGGATTGACTTACGTAAAGAGTGATGGAAGTACCGATCTTTCCGCCGAAATGATCCGCTGCGATCCCTAGGTCCAAGATGCGCTGATATTCCTGCGGAGTGCGGACCGGGATCTCAATGTGACTGTACCGTTCCTGTGTGAGCAGGGATGAAGTCAACAGAAGAACAAGTGTGAGCATTCTCATTTGACGAGGACCATTCGTTTGGTCACGGATTGATTTCCGGAATTGAGTGTATAATAATACAAACCGCTCGGCATGGATGTGCCGTCGAATGATGTCCGGTATTCACCTGCATCGAGGTCCTGGCGGACCAGCTGTGCCACCGACTGCCCCAATGCATTGAAGACGGAGAGTGTTGTAAAATTCCTCTCCTGAATGGAGAATGTGATGGAGGTGGACGGATTGAACGGGTTGGGATAATTTTGCGACAGAGCGAAACGGGCAGGCACAACATTCATCTGATCGAGCACCGATGTGGCGGAAGGTGAAAGAGTGACATTCACGGTATCAAGCTTCCCGGGGTTCGTCATTAGCGTCTCGATCTTGGTGATATATCCGCTCTTTGCGAATGTGATCGTATGCTTTCCTTCCGCTGTCCCGTACAGGAATGTTCCGTTCGCATCCGAAGTATATTTCCTTCCCATTTCCTGCACGGTAACATTCACTCCGGACAGCAGCGACTGCGTGGAAGCATCGCGGACCTTCCCCGTAACGCGTCCCCCTTTTTTCCTCTCCACATTCAGGACGAAGAGACCGCCGTTCATATCCGAGACGACCACTTTCCCCGAAGGATAGTAGGGATACACACCCCACGCACCGGAGAAGACACTGGTAGCAATACCATTGTAGGTGTTATAGAAACCGACTTCGATCGGCACGGCAGGATTCGAAACATCCAGAATGCGGAGTCCGTCCGTATAATAGGCGATGAACAGGTGGTCACCCTGCACGAATGCGTTATGAATGCTCTTTGCGGGATTGGATATCCATTTTGCGATCTGCACAGGATTGGTCCGGTCCGAAATATCGTAGATATGAAGACTGTAGGCGAAGGAGACTGTTCCCGGGGCTTCCGTGCAGACGAAGGCATAGCGACCATTGTCGCTCAGCCAGACCTGATGCGTTCTTCCTTCAGGATTTGTGAATGTTTTGGATGCGATGGAGGAGACATCCGTCTGTGTGAGATTCTTTTTTACGCGGAGGTCGACGATATCCAGCCGGCCTTCGTTGATCGCGGCGGCGTACAGCGTATCATTTCTGATGTAGGCGTCATGAACGTATGGTGTGCTTGCCTTGCCGTACGATCCGGCCTGAACAGGATTGAGCGGGTCGGAGATATCCATGATGCGAGTTCCGCCGAAATCTCCTCCGTTCACATACAGAAAATTCTTTTCAATACTGACGGTGTGTGCGCGGTAGTATTTCCGCGTGGTGTTGGTGACAAAATTCGTCGTGTCGATCCAGACGAATACCTTTTTCAGGGAGACGGAATCGGGAAGGAAGGACAGATCCACGATCTGGATGCCGGCATTCTTATTGATGTCGGTCCCTTCAGAACCGACGTAGAGATAATTCTTATATGTTCTGAACTCATGATACTTATAGGAATTGTTCGTGGTCGGTCCGATCAGAAAATCGACCTCTTTCACCGGCTGCTCCGTGATGTCGACAATCGAAGTCCCTTGAGGACTTCCGATAAACGCGTATTCCCTCTGTTTTACCGTATCGGTCCATCCCCATACCTCGGAATAATTATTGCCGGACGGATTTCCGCCGTATTTGTTCATCTGGCCGTAAAAGGTGACATTGTAACCGGTTTGAGCGTTCAGCGTGACGGCGGCGAAGAGCAGCAGGAATGATCTCATGTTTCCTTGAATTGTGTGTGAAAAATGGTCGTGGACTGAAAGAAACATGATTCAGTACTGTGAAGATCAACGTAAGAAAGTAAGGAAAAAAACGCTATTCGGAAAGGGTTACTTTCCTCCATCCCCTCACAGAATTGCAGAGGAGGAGTGCATCAGCGGTGCGGAGATCATCGATTGACAGGACTTTCTCAAGTGCCTTCGGTTCGGTCCGGAGCACATGACCCCGGTATATGCCGGGGAGAACACCGCAGGAGACGGGGGGAGTGTATAATGCGCCGTTTTTCTCAATGAAGAGATTTGAGATGCTCCCTTCAGTCACTTCGCCACGTTCATTTAAAAAAAGATAGTCCGCGATCCGCTCATCAAGAGCTTTCTTCTGATATCGGTCATACTGCGCGCGGCGGGTTGTCTTATGATAGAGGAATCTGTCGCCGGAGTGGACTCTGTCCGATGCGATCCTGACAGCGAATGAATGGACGCCGACACTCAGCTCAGAAACTTCCACAGTCGGTGTTCCGTCCGCAGCCGTCATCAGCCGAATACGATATTCCTTTCCGATCTGCAGTGCCCGTTCGGTAAGCTGCAGCAGTTCGGTGATTCTCTCTCTGTCGAACGGGATATTCCAGTACGAAGCCGAATCCTGCATCCGGTCAAGATGTTCCTTCAGGAAAGAGAAACTGTTATTCCATAGGATCGTCTCCAGCAGCTGGAACTCCTCATGACGGTTCAGAAGGAAGGCGGCCTTCAGCCTACACTCTTCGTATTCGTTCTGCGGCACGGAATCATAGACGATCCCGCTGCCGACTCCCATCGATACTTTGCTTCCGTTCAATTCCAGTGTTCTGATCGCAACATTGAAGACGGATTGATTCTCCGGCGAGATGAACCCGATCGCGCCGCAGTACACTCCGCGCGGATGCCGTTCCGTCTCGCGGATGATCTGCATCGTGCGGATCTTCGGTGCGCCGGTGACCGATCCGCACGGGAATAACGAGCTGAAGATATCATAATAGGAAATACCGCTGCGGAGCGTCCCGGCAACGGTCGAGGTCATTTGAAGGACGGTCTCATACCGTTCCACCGAATACATCTCCCGCACATGTATTGAACCGTTTGTGCAGATCCTTCCGATATCGTTCCGCAGCAGGTCCACGATCATCAGGTTCTCACTCCGGTTCTTTTCATCGCTGCGAAGCCATTCGGAAAGCGCTGTGTCCTCTGCATTGGTCTTTCCGCGCGGGCAGGTCCCTTTCATCGGTTTGGTGACAATGGACCGGCCGTCCCTCCGGAAGAAGAGCTCGGGGGAGAAGGAAAGGATCTGTGATTCCCCAAGGTTGATGAACGCACCGAACGGAACGTGCTGTTTTTTTCTCAGGCCAAAATACAATGAAGAAGCATCACCGGTCGTATCGAACTCGAACCGGTCTGTGAAGTTGACCTGATACGTATCGCCGTTGACAATATATTCTTTCAGCCGGCCGATGATCTTTTCATAATCACTTTGCGGAATGGATAATCGGGGATCATTGATGGAGGCTGGTGCTTCACCTTCCGCAGAATTGAGGAGTGAGGCCGGAATGTGGTGAGGATGTTCATAGACGCCGAACCAGATCAAGGGGAGCGGTTCAGGTCCCGGTGCCGGTGAACGTTGTTCGACAAAATGGTATCCGGCTTCATAAGAAACATATCCGGCGATCCACCTACCGTTCTTCAGATGTTCTTCGAGTGCAGTGAACAGCGAAGGTATTTCAGCCTGGGTAAGCGCGGTCAGGATCGAAATCGGAGAATGGAACAGCAGGTTCTGATGATCGATATCGTCCTGGCGTGAGGATTCCAGGAGGAGCGTATGCTTCTCCTGAAGTCGTGAAAATAAAAAAGCACGATCAATCGCTTGACCGTGCTTTGTGATGTCATTCGATCTATCCAACCAATTGCTCCAGATTCGATCTCAATTTTTGGATGGTCTGTTCGAAATTCTGCTGTTTGTTCTTTTCCTTTTCGAGGATCTCCGGTGCCGCTTTGCCGACGAAATTCTCATTACTCAATTTCGCCATCACTCCGCGGAGCTGTCCTTCCAGCCGGTCGATCTCTTTCTGAAGCCGTTCCCGCTCAATGCCGGTATCGATCAATCCTTTCAGCGGGATGAAGATCTCCTGTCCGTTCACCACGGAACTGGCGGAATATCCCGGTTTCGGCAGCGCCATTCCGATCGTCATGGTCTCAAGTCGGAGAAGTTTCTGCAGTGCATTCCGGTTCTCCTCCAGGATCGTCTGTTTTTCGAATTCGTTGCAGCTGGCGACGAATTCGATCGTTTTGGACATCGGAATGTTCATTTCGCTGCGGATCTGACGCACGGCGGAAATGACATTCTGGAAGAACTCCATCTGCCTTTCAACATACGGATCGATCTGGAAATCGGTCTCCGAGACCTGCGGCATCATGGACTGCATGATGGTCTCGCCTTCTTTCCGCTCGGCAAGATGCAGATAGATCTCTTCCGTGACATACGGCATGAACGGATGGAGCAGTTTCAGCGTCTCTTCATAGATCTTCAATGCTCGGGTGATAATGGAGCGTTTCAAATGGACATCGCTCGTTTCCTGCAGACGATTCTTCACAAACTCCACATACCAGTCGCAGAAATCTTTCCAGAGGAATTCATACAGCAATTTCACTGCATCATTCACTCTGAAGTTATCCATCGCAACCGTGACCTCTTTTACCGTTGAACTGAATCGTGAGATGATCCATTTGTCCGAAAGGTCATCGGAATTTTTCGGACTGATAATTGTCAATTGTCCATTGTCCATTGTCAATTGCGCACTGTCCACTGTCAATTGATCTCTATGCATCATCAGGAACCGTCCCGCATTCCAGATCTTGTTCGCAAAGTTCCGGCCGATCTCGCACTTGTCGTTGTCATACAATACATCCTGACCGACCGGAGCAATGAAGAGGACGGTAAAGCGCAATGCATCAGCGCCGTACGTGGCGATCACATCGAGAGGATCGGGGGAGTTGCCGAGCGACTTGCTCATTTTCCGTCCCGATGAATCACGGATGAGACTGGTAAAATAGACATGCTTGAACGGCACTTCACCTTTGAATTCCAGCCCCGCCATGATCATCCTCGCAACCCAGAAGAAGATGATATCAGGAGCGGTCACCAGCACATCGGTGGGATAGAAATATTTCAGATCCTTGGAATCATTCGGCCAATCGTGCACGGAGAAGGGCCAGAGCCATGAAGAGAACCAGGTATCAAGCACATCCTCATCTTGCTTTAGATCCTCAGCCGTGAAACTTGAACCTTGAATCTTCAGACGCTCTGCTGCTTCCCGAATATTCCTTGCAACGATAATACTTCCGTCCGGCAGGTAATACGCAGGTATTCGGTGTCCCCACCATAATTGTCGCGAGATGCACCAGTCACGGATCCCGGTCATCCAGTGTTCGTATGTTTTCACGAACCGTTCGGGATAGAACTTGATCGTGCCGTCCTGCACTACTTTCAATGCCGGTTCGGCAAGCGGTTTCATCTTCACGAACCACTGGTCGGACAGGTACGGTTCGATCACCGTATCGCATCGGTAGCAGTGTCCTACATTGTGCGTATGGTCCTCGATCTTCACGAGGAAATGCTGCTTCTCAAGATCGCGGAGCAGTTCCCGGCGGCATTCATACCGGTCCAGTCCCTGATACTTCGCCGGAACATTCGTGTTCATCTTCGCCGAAGTGTCCATCACGATGATCTGCGGAAGATTCAGCCGGATGCCGGTCTGATAATCGTTCGGATCGTGCGCCGGAGTCACTTTTACCGCGCCGGTGCCGAAGGAAGGATCGACGAAATCATCCGCCACGATCGGGATGACCCGGTTCGCGATCGGAACAATGGCATTCTTGCCGACAAGATCCTTGTACCGCTCATCCTTTGGATTCACGGCGATCGCAGTGTCTCCGAGGAGTGTTTCAGGACGAGTCGTTGCGACGACGATCGTTTCGTCCGAGTTCTCAATATGATATTTGATATGCCAGAGATGTCCGACACTCTCCACACCGGTCACTTCATCATCGCTGAGTGCGGTCTGTTCACGCGGACACCAGTTGACGATGTACTTTCCTTTGTAGATCAGTCCTTTATCATAGAGCTGGACGAAGACCTCTTTCACGGCATTGGATAAACCTTCATCCATCGTGAACCGTTCGCGGTCCCAATCGCATGATACACCGAGTTTGCGCAGCTGGGTATTGATGGTTCCGCCGTATTGTTTGCGCCATTCCCACACCCGGTCAACGAATTTTTCGCGTCCCAATTCCCGCAGCGAGGTCCCTTCCTTGCGCAGTGCTTTTTCCACGACGTTCTGTGTGGCAATGCCGGCGTGGTCCGTTCCCGGGATCCAGCATGCTTCGAATCCCTGCATCCGTTTCCATCGGGTGAACACATCCTGCAGCGTATTATTGAGAATGTGTCCCATGTGAAGAATGCCGGTGATATTCGGCGGGGGAATGACGATGGTGTGCGGTTTCTTGTCGGGATTAACTTCGGCGTGGAAGAATCCGCTCGATTCCCACCATTGATAGATCTTCGATTCGACTTCCTGAGGATTGTATTGTTTTGCGAGTTCCGGCATCAGAGATTTTCTAAAATAAATAAAAGGAGGAATAATTTTTAACCACAGATTCACAGATTCTCAGTGAAATCTGTGGCAATGTTATTTCTAAAGATAAAAAAAATGGGACAAAAAATCCCGCTTTTGGCGGGATTCCTTAATATTCTTTCAATGGGGGATCTTCTATCGTTCCAGTGCCAGACTGAGTGCTGTGGTCAATTTCAGAACATCTTTGGTGGTCTTATTGAGCCGATCGCTGACGATCTTCAGGATATTGCGGACAATGATATGGCCGATCTCATGATCTGCCTCCGTCAACCGGAAGAAACTCGCCCGTTCAAGAACAGCAATGGAACAATTGGTCTTGGCGATGACGCTGGCGGAGCGTTCGCTGTTGTCGTCAAAGAGCCCCATTTCGCCGAAGAACGCATGATCATTGGCGGTCAGTTTGTTCAGCATCTTATCCCGCTGGTCCATTCCGCTGCCCGAGACTTTCAATAACAAGGTCCGGGAGACCTCAACTTCTCCGTCCAGCAGGATGTACATCTCATGACCCTGTTCGTTCTCCCGGATGATATACGAACCTTCGGTGACCGTTCGGACGTGCATAATGTCGCGCACCTGTTCCATCATCTCATTCGAGAGGCCGGTGAACAGGGGGATCTTTTTGAGGAAATTCAGATCGAGTGTCTTCATTCCAGTGTTCCCAGGATGACGGTGATATCCTTCTTTTGAAGGATGTAATCGAACGGGGGATTCACGTTCACGCGTGTGCCGGATTTCTCGGCGACATTGATCCCCGCCTCGCGAAATTTCCGTTCGATGAAAGCATCGATCGCCGATGTGTCGTGGGAAAGGATATCGCTGAGGTTCACTGTCTCTTCTTCATTCACCAGACCGAGGATGGTCCAGTTCTTCGTCTTCTTGAACTCCAGGAATAGTTCTCCAAAGGTCCTGCCGACGAAATGTTCCGGCACATCCATACGATGGACATCATTGCCCCGTTCATAATCGAGCATCTCGCTCGCCACTTGTGCAGCGCCCGGATAGAGGATATTGTTCGCCAGAAAGAATGCCGTATGTTGATCGCTGACGATCACTTCATCCGCATTGGCCCGTTTCACGTGCTGCCGGTTCTCACGGTTGAGGATGTGTGCGCACACCTTCAGTTTCGGATTGAGCGATTTCATGGCCAGGACGGAGAGGAGCGTCTTCTCGTCGGCTCCGACGCTTCCGGTATCGGGGACCACGATCGCTGCCGCCGCCGATTTCACATTCGCGCGGTTCAAGGTGATCTCGCGGGAGAAATCGCCTCGGACGAATTTGATCTCGATATGCTCATAGGCATTGATCACGTTCTCGATCCTTTCCGGCTGTGCTTCGTTCACCAGGATGATCTGCATCTGTTTGTTCTGTATCCGGTCGAAGATCCGGAGGATGTCCTCGACCTGCGGATTCCATCCGCAGATGAGTGTATGCTGTGTGAAGTCGATATCCTGCAAACCTTGGCTCTCCTTGATTTTTCGTGCGACAAACACCGACGAGATCGTTGCCGTAAAGAGTGAGATGAGAATGACGCCGCTGAGAATGGTGAGTGATGCGAAGATCCTTCCCAGTTCCGTCTTCGGAACGACATCGCCGTATCCGACGGTGGCAACGGTGACGATGGACCACCACAATGCGTCGCCGTAGCTCCGGTACTGCTCCGGATTGCTTCGATGCTCGAAGAAGTAAACGATCGCCGCTGTACTGATGATGACGAACAGGATCGCCAAGGTCATCTGAACGATCTGATTCCGCTTCAGAATGCGGAGCACCTTCCGTATGTCCTGAAATTTCTTCATCAGTTCAGATGACGGTATGTTGGATTTTTCCGATTCCGGGTATTTCCGCTTCGAGCCGGTCGCCGCTGACGACCTGTGCGACACCTTCCGGTGTTCCGGTATAAATAATATCTCCCTCTTCCAGCGTGAAGACGGAGGAGAGGAAACTGATCAGGACATCGATCCGGAAGATCATATGCTTCGTGTTGGAATGCTGCCGCTCCGTCCCGTTCACGCGGAGAATGATCTCAGCATTGTGCGGGTCAGGGACCGAAGATGCATCGACGAAGGGGGAGAGTGCAGCGGAAGTATCGAATCCTTTCGAGATCGTCCAGGGATTCCCCCCTTTTTTTGCTTCGCTCTGTTTATCCCGCATGGTCATGTCCAGTCCGACACCGTATCCTGCAACGTACGACATTGCATCGTTCACAGGGATATTCTTTCCTTGTTTGGCGATCAGGACGGTCAGTTCCACTTCGTGGTGAACGTTTGAGGACATTGCAGGAATTTTGATCGGTTCGCCGCTGTGGATCACGGCGGAGGTCGGTTTCAGAAAGATGATCGGTTCCTTCGGGACTTCGCCCCCCATTTCTTTCGCATGGTCAGCGTAATTCTTCCCGACACAGAAGATGTTGTTGATTCGGAACTCTTGTTTTTGCGGGAGCAGAAGTATTGTTTTCATATGTCTGAATATAAAAAAAGTTACTATAAGATGGAGCCCGTACTCATTATTTTTCCCATCGGCGGCTGACGGCATTTTGAACGAAACTGAAATAGTTATGAAAGTCTGTCATTTTTGATTAAATTTTGTCAGAATATTTTTTGAAAGGGCATTTGTGGCATCAACGTATAAAAAAGCAGGCGTCAACATCGATGCCGGTGAGGAAGTGGTTCACCGGATCAAAAAGTCGGTTCGTTCAACATTCACCAAGAACGTGTTGACGGATATCGGAATGTTCGGCGCATTTTATGAAGCGAAGTTCCCGAAATATAAGCATCCTGTCCTTGTCTCAAGCGTGGACGGAGTCGGCACGAAACTGAAAGTGGCGTTCGCCATGAAACGGTATGATACGGTCGGACAGGATCTGGTGAACCATTGTGTGAATGACATCGCTGTCTGCGGAGCTGTTCCGCTCTATTTTATGGATTACTTCGCGACCGGAAAACTTTCCCCGCATATTGCAGCCGATGTGATCGGCGGATTCGCCAAAGCGTGCAAAGAGAACGGCTGCTCCATCATCGGCGGTGAGACTGCGGAAATGCCCGGATTCTATCCATCGGGCGAGTTCGATGTGGCAGGGACGATTGTCGGTGTGGTGGAAAAAGGAAAGATCGTCAACGGAAAAGGGATCAGGAAAGGGGATGTACTGATCGGGCTCCCTTCGGCAGGACTCCACACCAACGGATATTCGCTTGCCCGGCATGTCCTTCTTCCGGAGTTCTCATTGAAAAAGAAATTCAAGGAATTGGACGGAACACTCGGCGAAGCGCTGCTTGCCGTCCATCGTTCATATCTCAAACCGATCCGGTCGCTCACATCCAGGAATCTTGTCAAAGGGATGTCCCACATCACCGGCGGAGGGATCATCGGCAATACAATGCGCGTTGTACCGAAAGGATTGTCGTTGAAGATCGACTGGTTCGCCTGGCAGCGTCCGTTCATCTATGACCTGATCCAATCGGTCGGACAGGTGCCGGAATATGATATGACACGCACATTCAATCTGGGTGTCGGTCTTGTCTTTATCGTGGACAAGAGGAATGTCGATACAGCAGTGAAGATCCTGCGGAGTAAAAAAGAGAAGCCGTTTGTGATGGGGGAAGTGATCTAAGAACTAATGCAGAATGTAGAATGATGAATGAAGGTTTCTCCATTCTGCATTCTCCATTCTGCTTTCTCCATATTCTCAATTTTTTATCGTTTTCAAACTATCCATCGCCGCGGAAACATCCTGAATGAACAGTTTCCACACTCCTTCATCGCGTGAAAATTCTTCCACCCCTTTTCTGAAGACCTTCTCTTCGATCCCTTTCTTCCGGAAGAATTCTGTCACTTTCACCTGGTAGGACGAATCATCCAGCTTCTTCACCATCTTTTCCTTCTCATATAATAGAGTCAGTTCTGCATAGGTGGTAACGACTTCCTTGCCGTACGTTCTTGTCGGTTCGGAGACGCAACCTGCCGTAGAAATCCCAAATGCCAAAATCCAAACACAAGAAAACAGTCCGGCAAATTTATTTTTGGACAAATTGTTGATTTTTGATCTCAGACCTCTGTAATCTGATCTCTGGTCTCTGACCTCAGCCATCCGGCCTCTGTTCTCTGCTCTTCTCATGCAATCTCTTTCCTTGATTATGTAGCCTGTTCTTTCTATATTTATTGACTTTTGTATCAAAATCATTCAATTTTACCTTAAAGTAAAGGATTTTCCCAGATCTATGGCCACTACTGCAGACCTCAAAAATGGTATTTTTATCCGCTTCAACAACGAGTTACACATAGTGGAAGAACACCAGCACCGCACGCCGGGAAATCTCCGGGCGTTTTATCAAGTAAAAATGCGCAATATGCGTCATGGACGCGTTGTGGAGAACCGGTTCCGTTCCGGCGAAGAGATCGAAGTGGTCCGCGTGGAGCGGAAGAAATTCTCGTACCTCTATCATGACGGACAGAGCTACAATTTTATGGATCAGGAGACATTTGAACAGATCCCGGTGGAAGAGTCACTGCTCGGGGACGGTTCAAAGTTCCTGAAAGAAGGGGAAATCGTTGAGATCATGTTTGACGGTGTCAATCCCGTCGCTGCGGAACTTCCGTTCAACGTCAATCTGAAAGTGACCGAAACCGGTCCCGGAGTTAAAGGGGATACCGCTACCGGCGCAACGAAACCGGCAAAAGTGGAATCCGGCGGAATGGTCAATGTTCCTCTCTTCATCAACGAAGGGGATGTGATCAAAGTGGATGTGCGCACCGGGCAGTATCTTGAACGAGTGAAACAATAAGATTCCTACCAATCATCCGATCCATCCAAATATTCTGGAGATTCAATGGACTTAAAATATGTTAAACAGCTGCTGGAGATGGTTGAAAAGAGTGCTGTGAACGAAGTCGAGTTGGAAGAGAAGGGACAGAAGATCCGCATCACGAAATCCGCACCGCAGAATGTGATGCAGGCGCCGCAATATCAAATGGCGATGCCCGCACCCGCGGCAGCAGCACCTGCTGCTCCTGCTCCTCAGGCCGCCGCAGCAAAACCTGCCGCCGCCGAAGGGAAGAAATACCACGAAGTAAAATCACCGATCGTCGGAACATTCTACCGTTCCCCCTCACCCGATGCCGCACCGTATGTCGAGATCGGCTCCAAAGTAAAACAGGGGGGAACTCTCTGCATCGTTGAAGCAATGAAACTGATGAACGAGATCGAGAGTGATGTCACCGGAACGATCGTCAAGATCAATGTCGAGAACGGGAAACCGGTCGAATACGGCCAGGTCCTCTTTTTAGTCGAACCGTAAATTATCATGATCCGCCGATGAGAGTGCTGTGAACGCTGTATGCGGTCCGTGCTCTCCTTGGTGGATTTTTTATTTTGGAGTGATCGAGTGATCAAAAAAGTACTGATAGCAAACCGTGGCGAGATCGCCCTCCGCATCATCCGTGCCTGCAAAGAGATGGGGATCAAGACCGTTGCCGTCTATTCTGAGGCGGACAAGTTCTCTCTCCATGTCCGATTTGCCGACGAGGCGATCTGTATCGGACCCGCACCGAGCAAGGAGAGTTATCTGAAGATCCCGAACATCATGGCCGCTGCGGAAGTGACCGGCGCTGATGCCATCCATCCCGGATATGGATTCCTGGCGGAGAATGCCAATTTTGCGGAGATCTGTATCTCCTCCGGCATCACGTTCATCGGACCGACACCGCAGATGATCAATGCGATGGGGGACAAGGCGTTCGCGAAGGATACGATGCGCAAGGCGAACGTTCCTGTCGTGCCCGGCAGCGACGGTATCATCAAGGATGCCGCGGAAGCAAAGAAATTAGCGAAAGAGATCGGCCTTCCTGTCATCATCAAAGCGACGGCGGGGGGCGGCGGACGCGGTATGCGTATCGTTCGTGATTTCGACGAAGTGGAAAAATCGTTCAACACCGCAAGTTCGGAAGCGGAATCCGCGTTCGGGAACGGCGGCTGTTATATCGAGAAATATCTAGAGGAACCGCGTCACATCGAGATACAGCTGCTCGGCGACAAGCACGGCAATGTGATCCATTTGGGCGAACGTGATTGTTCCGTTCAGCGCCGTCATCAGAAATTGATCGAGGAAGCACCGTCGCCCGCAGTCGATGAAGCGCTTCGTGAAAAAATGGGAGCAGCGGCCGTCCGCGGTGCGAAGAGCGTGAACTATCTCGGCGCCGGCACCATCGAATTCCTGCTGGACAAGAACAAGAATTTCTATTTCATGGAGATGAACACCCGTATCCAGGTAGAACACTGCGTCACCGAAATGGTGACCGGTATCGATCTGGTGAAGGAACAGATCAATGTGGCGAACGGGAAGAAGCTCTCCGTGAAGAAAGTGAAGATCAACGGTCATGCGATCGAATGCCGTTTGAATGCAGAGGATCCGAACCACGATTTCCGTCCTTCACCCGGCAAGATCACCAGTCTTCACTTCCCGGGCGGCAACGGCATCCGGATCGATTCGCACGTCTATGCGGATTATCAGATCCCGCCGTATTACGATTCGATGATCGGCAAACTGATCGTTCACGGAGTGTCGCGTGAGGAAGCGATCAACAAGATCGCCATGGCGCTCGATGAGACGATCATCGAAGGGATCAGCACGACGATCCCGTTCCACCGGAAAGTGATGAAGAGCGAGGTCTTCCGCAGCGGGGTCTTCGACACGAAGTTCATTGAAACATTCCAGTTCAAAGATTAAAAAAAGTTTCAGGGTTCATGTTTCATGATGAAATGTTGAAGATGCATTCCTGAAACGTGAATCCTGAAACAGAACTATTTTCCCATTTTTAACCTGTGAGTTAACCATGACTTTCCCCGAACATCTGAAATACACGAAAGACCACGAATGGATCAAGATCGACGGTAACGTCGGAACGATCGGCATCACGGAATATGCGCAAGGCGAACTCGGAGACATCGTGTTCGTTGAACTTCCCTCCATCGGAAAAAAAGTGGAGTCCGGTCAATCGTTCGGCACTGTCGAAGCGGTAAAAGCTGTTTCGGACCTCTACTCTCCGGTGAACGGAGAAGTGAAAGAGGTGAACAAAGAGATTCAGGATTCCCCTGAACTTGTCAATAAAGAACCATACGAACGCGGTTGGATGATCAAAGTGACGCTTGCCAATGCCGATGAGGTGAAGAATCTTCTCGATGTGGAAGCATACAAGAAACTGATCGCGAAATAAGGAGACCTCATCATGTCAGTCAATATCTCAGAACTGCTCGGAGCGGATGCAAAGAATCTGCTCGAACACAAATGCACCACCATCCCGAAAGAATCGATCCACGTTCCATCCCCTTCGTTCGTGGATGATATCTTCATCCAATCCGACCGCCCGACTCCCGTCCTGAAAAGTCTGCAGCAGCTGTACGGCGCAGGACGTCTGGCGAATACCGGATATGTTTCGATCCTTCCCGTGGACCAGGGAATTGAACACAGCGGCGGAGCATCGTTTGCAAAGAATCCGATGTATTTCGACGGCGAGAACATCGTAAAGCTCGCGATCGAAGGGGGATGCAACGGTGTTGCGTCCACACTCGGCGTTCTTGGATCCGTTGCACGCAAATATGCGCACAAGATCCCGTTCATCCTCAAGTTCAATCACAATGAATTCATGTCCTACCCCAACACCTACGATGAGACCCTCTTCGCGAGCATCAAACAGGCGTGGGATATGGGCTGTGTCGCAGTCGGCGCCACTGTGTATTTCGGCGCTCCCGAATCACGCCGTCAGATCTGGGAAGTGAGCCAGATGTTCCAGCAGGCACACGAACTCGGCATGGGAACGATCCTGTGGTGCTACACGCGCAACAACGCATTTAAAACGAAAGAGAAAGATTATCACGTTTCTGCAGATCTGACCGGACAGGCGAATCATCTCGGCGTTACCATCCAGGCAGACATCATCAAACAGAAACTTCCCGAGAATAACGGCGGATACAACGCACTGAACATGAGCGGTTCCAGTTACGGAAAGATCGATCAGCTTGTCTACACAAAATTGTCAAGCGATCATCCCATCGACCTTACCCGTTACCAGGTAGCGAACTGCTATATGGGACGTGCCGGTCTGATCAACTCCGGCGGCGCTTCCGGTGCGAACGATCTGGCGGATGCAGTGAAAACAGCGGTCATTAACAAACGGGCCGGCGGTATGGGCCTCATTTCCGGACGGAAAGCATTCCAAAAACCGATGAAGGACGGCGTTGCGATCCTGAATGCCATCCAGGATGTGTATCTCTCCAAAGAAGTGACGATCGCATAATTGAACGGACCGCGGGCTGCCGCTAAGGCTTCCCGCGGAATGTTCTGGCAGATACCGGAGAATTGTTCGACACCTTTTGTTATTCCATTACATTCTGAAGCGTCATCGGCTGCTTAATGCATCGTGACGCTTTTTTTATTTCTAATACTATTATTTTAAAACACCTCCCAGGTTTTTAAAGCCTGGGAGGTGTTTCTGACACAATACCGGCAATATGAAGAAATACGATTGTATCATCTTTGACATGGACGGAACATTGACCCAGACGAATCAATTGATCTACGATTCGTTCAATCACGTCGCCGGAAAATATATCAACCGAACGCTGACCAACAGCCAGATCCACGATCTGTTCGGTCCGCCCGAGGAAGAGGCGGTGGAAAATATGATCGGGAAGGAGCATATCCGTCAGGCGATGTCCGATTATTATTCGTTCTATCAGGGTGAACATGGAAAACTTGCGCTGCTGTATCCCGGTATCCGCGAGATCCTGGAGTTCCTCCGTTCGATGCAGGTGCGGATCGCACTCTTCACCGGGAAGGGACGGAAGACGACCGACATTACGCTCGAACAATTCGGAATTAGTTCGTACTTTGAAGTGACTATGACGGGAGATGATGTGGATATCCATAAACCGTCCGGCGATGGTATCCGCAAGATCCTGGAACAGTTCTCGCTCGCGCCGGATCAGGTGCTGATGGTGGGGGATGCGGTGGCGGATATCAAAGCCGCGCGCGAGACCGGTGTGGAGGTCGCTTCGGTGATCTGGGATTCGTACGGAAAAGAAGAGGTGCTGAAATTGTCACCGGACCATCTGTTCCACGATGTCCGAAGTTTCGATGAATGGCTGAGGAATGTGTATGCATAATTGCGACACCCGTACAACATCCGAAGGAACCATAATGAAACGTTCGATCTTTTTCCTTGTCACTGCCGTTGTTTCTCTTCACGCACAGACTGAATTGTTCGGTGTGCGTGCGTATGCGAACAATGATGAATACCGTCTCCCGGTCATCACCGCTGCTGAGCAGATCACCATCGAATTTGATGTTACGACCGATCTTCCCCCGAATCTGAATATCATCTTCCGTCATGCAAACAGGGACTGGGTGGTCGACCGGAATACATTCGTCAACTATGAACCGAAACTCCGCTCGGAATCGCTCGTGTATACCCGCGCTCCCGACGGGGCCTATCACTACACGTATCATTTTAAGAATTCCTTCCCTAATAGGATGAATTTTGTCTCGTTTCCGTACTCCGGTAATTATCTCTATTCGATCGTGGACCGGGATAACGGTGACAAGGTGCTCGCGAATGGAAAGTTCATCGTCGCAGAACGGACCGTGCCGGCAGGATTGCGGATAGAGAACACATATCATCCCGGTTATGCGTCTCCGATGAATCAAATGCTCTCTGTGGCTGTCTCTGTCGATGCACCTGTTGATTACACGGCGGCAGACGAGTCCTCCATCGATCACTCGGAGATCAAGAGGGTGGACATCATTAAGAATTGGGAGCTGGAGAATCCTCTGAGGATCGATCTCGACGACCGCAGTCCGGAAACATTCGTCGAGAATTTCATCAAAGCAAATAAGAACTTTCGGAAAAGGGATGTCAGTCCAGGGAACGAATACCGCCGTTTGGATCTTTCCTCCGTTTCTCTCTATCCGAACAATGCCCCGGTGAAACTGAGGGATCAGCCCGATCTCTCCCGGTTCCAGTGGCTGGGGAAGCCGGATGCGAACGGAGCAGCGAAATTGAACACGTTCACCGGCGCGAACTCCGATTATCTTGAAGTGGAAATGAGACTCCGTCTTACGGAGCAGGCCAAACGCAGGATCTATCTCGTCGGCGGATTCACTGAGTGGAAGGTCCTGCCGGAATATGAGATGGTGCTTGATTCCACCGGTCTCTATACGTGCCGATTCTGGGTCCGCCGCGGAGTCTATGATTATCAGTATGTGCTCGGCGAACCGGACGGCAGGGGTGAAGTGACGGAGCAGGATTGGGTATCGCTGGAAGGAAACGATTGGCGGAGTATCAATCGCTATACGGCGCTTATCTATTATTTCGACAGACGTTTGGGAGGTTTTGACCGTGTGGTAGGATTTGTCCGTGGAAGGAATTCCGGCCGTACGGATAACGGTGCGTTCAGAACCTTCACGTATCCCGATCCCGGTCCGGCTCCGCAGGTCAATTCATCAAACAATGTCAAGTATTGAACGGAACCATCACCATGAATGCTCGAAAACTTAAGATCGGTGTTATCGGCGTCGGCCATCTCGGCTCGCTCCATTCTAAAATGTATGCCGAGATCGACTCGGCGGAATTCATCGGCGTGTACGACATGAATGCCGAGAAGCGGAACGAGATCGCATCGAAATACAAAGTGCGGTCGTTCACCACGGTCGAAGAACTGCTGGAGCAGGTGGACGCCGTCAGCATTGCAACAGTCACAACGACGCATCATGCGGTGGCGAAGCAGGTGCTCGGTGCGGGGAAGCATGTGCTGATCGAGAAGCCGATCACCTCCACGATCGCCGAAGCGGACGAGCTGATCGAGATCGCGAAGAAGAACGGTGTGCTGATCCAGGTCGGACACATCGAACGTTTCAATCCGGCGATCATTTCGCTTGAATCATATCAGCTGAAGCCGATGTTCATTGAATCGCACCGTCTGGCGCAGTTCAATCCTCGCGGGACCGATGTTGCGGTGGTGCTCGATCTGATGATCCATGACATCGACATCATTCTGAGTTTGGTGAATTCTCCGGTGAAACAGATCGATGCGAACGGCGTCGCGGTCGTTTCGGACACGCCGGATATCGCCAATGCCCGTCTGCAGTTCGAGAACGGATGCGTCGCCAATGTCACCTCCAGCAGGATCTCGCGGAACAAGATGCGGAAGATGCGGATGTTCCAAAGCAACGCCTACATCGCCATCGATTTTCAGCTCGGCTCCGCCGATGTCTTCCGTCTTGGGAAAGAAGGAGAGGGAAGCATCTGGTCCACCATGCTGCTCGGACAGATCGGCGAAGGGAAGAACAAAAGAAGCATCATCTACGAACAGCCGGAGATGAAGAAGATCAACGCGCTGAAATATGAATTGGAATCCTTCATCACATCGGTGCAGGAGAACCGCCGGCCGGTCGTGAACGGTGAGGACGGCCGGATGGCGCTGGATGTTGCCCAGCAGATCATGAATAAGATCCAGATCCAAAAGTTCAATGTGTGAATTATTTTTTTAGCGAAAGACCTTTCAGCAGTATGAAATTAGAGATCACCAATACCTATTTGAAGAAGATCGGCTCTGTGGCGGATGAACAGGGGATCGAAGCGTATGTTGTGGGAGGGTATGTCCGGGACAAACTTCTCGGAAAGGAAGTGAACGACATCGATATCGTTGTCGTCGGTTCGGGAGTGGAGTTTGCCCGCAGTGTTGCAGAAAGAATGGGAAAAAGGAAGATCGTGACCTACGAAAAATTCGGCACGGCAATGCTGCCGACCGAAGGGGGAAAGATCGAGTTCGTCGGTTCGCGGAAAGAGAGCTATAACAGAGATTCGAGAAATCCCGTTGTTGAGGTCGGAACGCTGGAAGAGGATCTTTCCCGGCGGGACTTCACCATCAATGCATTGGCGCTCTCCATCAACGGTCCTACGTGGGGGGACTTGATCGATCCGTTCAACGGACAGTTCGATCTCAACGCAAAGATCATCCGAACGCCGCTCGATCCGCTCGCCACGTTCGACGACGATCCGCTCAGGATCATGCGCGCCATCCGGTTCTCCTCGCAGCTCGGCTGCGCCATCGATCAGCCGACGCTCGATGCGATCCCGAAGATCAGAGACCGGCTCTCGATCATTTCGCAGGAGCGGATCACGGAAGAATTCATGAAGATCATGGCGAGTCCGAAACCGTCGGTCGGCCTCAGACTGTTGTTCGACACCGGCATCATGCGCATCATTTTTCCAGAAGTGGCGGACCTTTCCGGTGTGGACCAGCGTCAGGATCATCATCACAAGGATGTCTTCCTCCACACCTGCCAGGTGGTGGACAATATCAGCGGCATGACGGAGAATGTCTATCTTCGGCTTGCTGCATTGCTGCACGATATCGCCAAACCGAAGACGAAGAAATTCGTCGAAGGGATCGGCTGGACGTTTCACGGACACGAAGAGATCGGTGCGCGGATGGTGAAGCATATCTTCCGCCGGCTGAAACTGCCGTTCGAACATGTGCCGTACGTGGAGAAGATCGTCCGCCTCCATCAGCGTCCGATGCAGCTGGTGGATCAAACGGTGACCGATTCCGCCGTGCGCCGCATCCTGTTCGAAGCCGGTGAGGAGATCGATGATCTGATGACACTCTGCCGGGCCGATATCACCTCCAAGAATCCGAAACTGGTGAAACAGTATTCGGAGAATTATGACCTTGTCTCCGCTAAGATGAAGGAAGTGGAGGAGAAGGACAAACTCCGTGCCTTCCAGCCGCCGGTGCGCGGTGATGAGATCATGTCGCTGTGTAATCTGCCCGCGGGTAAGCTTGTTGGTGTGCTGAAATCGCACATCGAAGAGGCGATCCTGGAGGGCAAGATCCCGAACGAACACGATCCCGCAATGGAATACCTCTTACGGATCAAGGACGAAGTGATCCGGAATTATCAAGCCGATCCTGCCGGCTGACCCTCACACTATCCGGATCAGAACCCGGTTCGATGAGAAATAGCCTTAAACATCAGCGGAAATCCTGCGTCTAATAAGGTGATCATTGAATTTCCTTGTAACTTTTAGTGTTATAAGCCGTTAGAATCACATAGTTTTGTTAACCATTGGAGACAGTAATGAAAAAAAACCTCACAATTGCCCTGATTTCGCTTGTTTTAACTTCGGCGGCAGTGGCACAGGAGAAGTTGACCCTTCAGCTTGCCGTTCAAACAGCCCTCGAAAAGAATATTGATGTTATCCGCTCCAAAAATTCAATGCAGATCTCAGATGCAAATGTCACCTCGGCGGTCGGCAATCTTCTTCCTTCCGTATCCGCTTCAGCCAGCATAGGACGTTCAGGAACTTCGTTCGATCCGACTCCGTTCGTTCCTTCCGGAGTGTCTGCGGGCGGCAGTGCGAGTGCAGGACTAAACGCAAATCTTGTTCTTTTCGATGGATTCAGAAATATCTCCTCCTATAATAGAGCCTCCTCATCCGCTGATGCAGCAGCATTCAATTTCGCTAAGCAGAAACAGACGACCGTTCTGCTGGTGGAGCAAGCATACCTGACCGTTCTGCGGAATCAGCAGCTGCTGAAAGTGAGCCAGGAGAATTTGAAGCGTTCACAGCAGCAGCTCTCCAGGATCGAAGAGTCCAATAAAGTGGGAGCAGTTGCAAAGGCCGATGTCTATCGCCAGCAGGTGCAGACAGCCAATGACGAACTTGCCTTGATCAATGCACAGAGCAATTATGACAATTCGCAGCAGGACCTGCTCTATCTGCTTTCCCTCGATGTGACTCAGGATTATCAGTTCGAAGATCCGGATATCCTTCTGCAGATCGAAGGTCTTGTCTCCGATTCACTGCAGCAGGAACGTGCCGATTACAATAATCTTGTTCAGGAAGCGCTGAAGTCCCGTCCGGACTACCAATCCTCACTTCTTGCAAAACAGATCTCGGAAAATGATCTGACGATCTCGCGGTCAGGTCATTATCCGACCTTGAGCCTGGGAGCCGGTTACGGAATGAACGGGAACGATCTCGGAACGATCTCCGATACGAAGACCTGGAACTGGAGACTATCGCTCTCCGTCCCGATCTTCAGCGGATTTCAGACCAGCACACAGATACAGACAAGTCAGCTGAACTTTGAACTTGCGGATTACCAGTTGGAACAGGCGAAACGGAATGTAGCACGCGAAGTGAAGACTTCAATGCTCAGTCTGGAAGCAGCCAGGAAGCGATATGAGGTATCCCTGAAAAATATGAAGTCGGCGGAAGAAGACCGGCGCATCGCGGAGGAACGCTACAATCTTGGATCCAACACGCTGTTGGATCTGTTGGTGGCAACGGCAAACTATACGCAGGCACAAAGCAATAAAGTATCATCATCCTACGATTTTGTCTATGCAAAACTGCAGTTCAGGATCGCCGTGGGCAGAGAAAAGTATTAATTACATTTATTTCATGGAGTAGTTATGGCAAACGGAAAAAAGAATAAAAAGAAATTGTATATCTTTCTGGCGCTCGGAGTCGTGGCGGTTGCCCTCATTCTGGTGGTGGTCCTGGGAGCGAAGAAAGAGAATATCATCCCTGTTCAGACAGAGAAGGTCGGACGCCGCACCATCACACAGGTGGTGAATGCTTCCGGTAAGATCCAGCCGGAAACGATGGTGAAGATCAATGCTGAAGTCAGCGGCGAGATCACATCACTCCCCGTAAAGGAAGGGGACCGTGTGAAGAAGGGCGAACTGCTCGTCCGTATCAAACCGGACCAGTATCAGGCTCAGGTGGACCGAGCGGAAGCCGGTCTTCAATCCGCCCGTGCATCGCTCAGCCTTCAGAAAGCGAATCTGGAAAAAGCGGAATCCGAATTCAAGCGCGCACAGGAATTGTACGACAAGAAACTGCTCTCCGATCAGGAGTTCATCGCAGCGAAGACCACGTTCAGTGCAACCAAATCCCAGCACGAATCGGCGCAGGCAGGTGTTCGGCAGGCGGAAGCATCCTTCCGTGATGCACGGGAGAGCCTGAACAAGACGGCGATCTATTCACCGATGGCGGGGACGATCTCCCAGCTGATCTCCGAACTTGGTGAGCGCGTGAGCGGAAGCGGATTCACACAGGGTACACAGATCATGACCGTGGCGGACCTTTCCATGATGGAAGCCCGTGTGGATGTGGGCGAAAATGATATCATCACCATTTCTATCGGTGATACCGCCCGCATCACGATCGATGCGTATCCGGACAAGAAATTCATCGGTGTGGTGTATGAGATCGCCAATACGGCTAAGTCCAAAGGACTTGGAACACAGGAAGAAGTGACCAATTTTGAAGTGAAGATCCGTATCATCAATAAGGATATCGCCCTGCGCCCCGGCATGTCCATGACCGCTGATATCGAAACGGAAACAAAGAAGAATGTCCTCTCCGTGCCGATCCAAAGCGTCACCACCCGTGCACCGAAAATGGAAGGGGAGAAACCGAAAGAAGAGGGCCAGGCGGGTCCCGGACTCGCTATGAATGACAAGCCGGTGGAATGTGTCTTCGTGGTTGACAATGGAAAAGCGAAGATGGTGCCGGTGAAACGCGGCATCAATGACGAAGGCTATGTGGAGATCACGGAAGGAATGGACCAGGATCTCGAAGTGGTCAGCGGAAGCTATAAAGCGATCAACCGTGAACTGGAAGACGGCGCAGTGGTGAAAGTGGAGAACAATGCCGCAAAATTCGCCATGGCCAACAAGAAGAACGAAAATAAATAATACAACTGTCCAATGACACTCATCCGTTCGCTTGTTATCTTTTCCGTGGTCATCATCGGCACTCTCTCCGCACAGGTGGACAGTGCGGGGATCCGCCTGATCGGCGAGAGGAGATATTCCGCTGCACAGACCATGTTCGAGCAGGCGGTGGAGAAGAACGGAAAGAATGCCGAGGCGCGATACTACCTTGCCTTGGCACTGATGCTTCAGCAGAAATTCGATGAAGCGCATGATGAGATCGATGAAGCGATCGATCTTGATGAGAACACCGCGCGGTATCATCTGCTGCGCGGTCAGATACTCGGTCAAAAAGCGATGAGCGCCAATGTGGTATCGCAGGGGATCCTCGCTCCCAAGATCAAGAACGCGTTCCTCCGGGCATCCGAGCTCGATCCGTCGAATGTCGAGGCGCGTCAGGCTCTGTATAATTATTATGTGATGGCCCCCGGATTCATGGGCGGGAGCAATGAAAAAGCGTTCGACCAGGCGACGGCGGTCGTGAAACTGGATCCTTTCCGCGGATATATGCTGCTGGCAAATTATTATCAGCGCATCAAGAAAGATACGGTCGAAGCAGAGAAGCAGATCAAAAAAGCGATCCTGGCAGAGCCGGAACGGGGAGGCGGATACAAGAATCTCGGGTATTTCTACATGCGTCAGGGAAAATATTCCGAGGCGTATGCACAGATGCAGCGGTATATCGATCTTGAACCGAAGAATCCCGATTCCTATGACAGCTACGGCGACGTCTTGAAGGATGAAAAGAACTTCGACCGGGCGATCGAAAAATATCTGTACGCACTTTCCCTCGACAAGAAATTCGGTGCATCGATCTATTCGCTCGGCGAATGCTATGAATCCAAAGGACTCAAACAAAAAGCAAAAGAGACATTCCAATGGTTTTTGACCGTTGAGCCGCAGGGACGGCGGGCAGAAGCAGCACAAAAGAAGCTCAAAGAATTATAAGGACCCACTATGCAGCCAGTCATCAACATCAAGAATATCAAAAAGACATACATCATGGGTTCCGTTGAGGTGAATGCCCTTGTGGATGTTTCGGTGCAGATCAACAAGAATGAATATGTCGCGATCATGGGACCGTCCGGTTCCGGCAAGTCCACCTTAATGAACGTGCTCGGCTGTCTGGACACTCCGACCTCAGGCTTGTATGAATTCAACGGTGTGAACGTCAGTGAGATGAACGACAACGAACTGGCAAAGATCCGGAACAAAGAGATCGGATTCGTCTTCCAGACATTCAACCTGCTTGCCCGGTCGGACGCCCTTCACAATGTGGAATTGCCGTTGATCTATTCCGGCATGAAGAAGACGGAACGGAAAGCGCGAGCAGAAGAGGCGCTCTCGCACGTTAAACTTGCGGACCGGATGCATCATAAGCCGAACGAACTCTCTGGCGGACAGCGGCAGCGTGTCGCCATCGCACGGGCGCTGGTCACCAATCCCTCCATCATTCTGGCGGACGAACCGACCGGTAACCTCGATTCAAAGACCGGTGTGGAGATCATGGGTCTGTTCAATGAGCTGCATGCTCAGGGAAACACCATCATCCTCGTCACTCACGAAGAGGATATTGCGCGGCATGCACATCGTATCATCAGAGTACGGGACGGAATGGTTGAGAGCGATACGGTCGTGGACGAGCGGATCCTTCCCGGCGTTCACGCATAATACACACTGCATTACCTTTGGACACCTATGAAACTAGCTGATTTTGCATATGAAGTGAAGGAAGGACTCGGCATCTCGTTCCAGGCGATCCGTGCCAACAAGATGCGGTCCGTGCTGACCACGCTCGGCATTGTGATCGGAATTGTTTCCGTCACTTTGATGGGAACCGCGATCGAAGGGATGAGCAGAGCATTCGACGAAATGGTCTCCAAGATCGGTGCGGATGTCCTTTTCGTCCAAAAATTCTCTTGGTTCTCAAGCCAGGAGGATTTCGATGCATCCCGTAACCGGAAGAATATCGACCTCCGGCAGTTCCGGGCTGTTCGGGATCAAGGTACGACGCTTGCGGCTGTCAGTCCTGTGACCGGCAGCAGGGTCTCGATCAAATACCGCAGTCTCAGTTCGGACGGCATCATCGTGATCGGAACCAATGATCAGTATGTTCAGGTGGCCGGTCTCAATCTGGAGATGGGCAGGTTCTTCTCTCAGGCGGAGTCGAACGGGGACCGTCCCGTCGCCGTGTTGGGATACACCGTCGCTGAGAAACTCTTCCCGAACGAGACTCCGCTCGGAAAGAATGTGAAGATCGGCAATTACACGTTCCGTGTGGTCGGCGTTGTGGCCAAGCAGGGGAATTTCCTCGGGATGGATATGGATAACCGGGCGATCATTCCGATCACCAATTTCCTTCAGAAGTTCTCCAATGTGCGGCGGGGTATGGATATCCATGTGAAGGCAGAGAATATCAATGATATGGAGAATACGAAGGAGGAACTTCGCGGTATCCTCCGGAAGGTCCGCGGAGTGAAGCCGGGAGCTAAGGACGATTTCGCGATCAACCAGCAGGAAATGATGATCCAAACGTTCAATCAGATCGGCGGCGTCATCGCAGGTATCGGTCTGTTCATCACAGCGCTGTCCTTGTTCGTCGGTGCGATCGGGATCATGAATATCATGTTCGTGTCGGTAACGGAACGGACGAAAGAGATCGGGATCCGCAAAGCGATCGGGGCCCGGCGGTCGACGATCCTTCTGCAGTTCCTGATCGAAGCGGCGGCGCTGGCACTGCTCGGCGGGATCATCGGCATCATCATTTCATATCCGCTCAGTCTGCTGATCAATCAGATCATGCCGACGTCGATGCCGCTTTCCGTGGTCGGTATCGCACTGCTCATCTCGGTTCTGGTGGGAGTGGTCTCCGGATTCCTTCCCGCGAACCGTGCGGCGAAGATGGATCCGGTCGAAGCATTACGTCACGAATAATAATACGTCAGAGAGAGAGTCAGTATGCAATTACAAGAAAGTATCGGAATGGCGTTGAATGCAATTCGTGTGAATAAACTGCGTTCGGTGCTGACACTCCTCGGCATCGGTGTGGGCGTATTCTCCATTATTGGTGTGATGACGGCGATGGGCGTGCTGCAGAATGCGATTGAGACCGGCGTCAGTCAATTGGGAGCAAACACATTCCAGATCCAGAAGTATCCGCAGAATAATTTTGGCGATCGGGACCGGGCACGGTACCGTAACCGGAAAGATATCTCGTATGAGCAGGCGGAATTGTTCTACGACCGGATGACGTTGGCAAAACATGTCGGTCTTGAGGTCTGGTCCGGTGGTAAAGTTGCAGAATACAAGAACATCAAAACGAATCCCAGCGTCGGTGTTGCAGGGGAATCTGTGGACGGACTGGCGACGAACAATTGGGATGTGGAGGATGGACGATCCTTTACGAATCAGGAGGTCCAATCCGCCGCAAAAGTTGCAGTGATCGGCAGCGACGTGATCAAGAAACTCTTTCCGATCGGGAATCCCGTCGGCGAATTGATCCGTGTTGACGGCATCCAATACAAAGTGATCGGTACGCTGGAGGATAAGGGATCCGTGCTCGGCGGCAACCAGGGGAATCTGGTCGTCATCCCGATCACCACTCATCTGAATATCTACGGTAAGGACCGTTCTGTGAACATCATGGTGATGGCGCGGGACCAGACATCATACAATGAAGTGCTTGAATTCTCCCGCGGAACGCTCCGGACCATCCGTCAAGTCCCACCCGGACAGCCGGATGATTTTGAGATCTTCTCGAACGATACAGTGATCGCGCAGTTCAACGACACCACGTTCATGATCAAGATCGGCGCATTGGGAATCGCCTGTATCGCTCTGCTTGCCGCCGGCGTCGGTATCATGAACATCATGCTGGTCTCCGTGACCGAGAGGACCAAAGAGATCGGTATCCGCAAAGCGCTCGGGGCAACACGGAGCAACGTGCTCTCTCAATTCCTGACCGAATCGGTGGTCTTTTCGCAGATCGGCGGAGTCATCGGCATAGTTACAGGTTCGATCATGGGAAATATCGTGTCGGTGCTGTTGGAAGCACCCCCGATCTATCCGTGGAACAATTCCGTTGCCATTCTGCAGACTCCGGTGATGGACTTCACCGCACTGCAGATGAACATCACTGCCTTGATCTTCTGTTCCTTCATCGGCATCGTCTTCGGTGTCTATCCGGCATGGAAAGCAGCGAATCTGGATCCTATCGAAGCGCTGCGGTTCGAATAGCAGAAAAGGAACATCACACAAAGGCACAAAGAGCATGAAGGCGGGATGGTATCCCGCCTTTTGTTATTTAAATGGTCACACGGTATGAACGCAGGATCGTAAAGGAAAGAATGACCGGAGGAGAGAATTATTTCTGTAAGAAGGAGATAACTTCGGCATCGAACTTCGGGAGGTCGCCGTTCTCTTCAGCCAACTGCTGGTATTTAGCGAAAAAATCCCCCGTGCCGAATTCCAGCGATTCCGTCAGTGCTTTTCTCCCCAGCTTTGCATCGATCATATACGCCATCATCAATCCTGCGGTCGCTCCGTAATTCTTTTCGTACGATCCCGAGAGGTTCGAATTCATGATCAGTTCCTGCGCCCGTTGGTGGGTCAGCGACGGTGAGGTCAATTCTTTCAGCGCATCGCTCAGCGCTGTGACGGACTGGCGCGCCGTGACAAGTCTTTCGGGCGACAATTGCCCGCCGGAGCGCTGCTGCAGTGAGATGAGATACGCTATTCCTTCATTCTGCGCCAGTTCGGCGAGTGTCCAGGCCGGTTCGGGACGGGCATTCAGCATTCGCCACGCGGGAGCAGTCTGTTGATAGATCCCGAAAACGGCGTGGAACGATTCGTGGGCGAGCGTGGAGAGCATATCGACGAATTGGATCTGAACATCACGAAGGTACTGCACAGAGCGTGTCAGGTTCACGACGATCGTCAATTCCCCTTCGCCATCCCGGACGAAGTATGGAACATTGTCCCTCCATGCAACGCTCCGGACGAACGCAGCGGCATTCTCATTTCCCAGCGCAACAAAATAGACAGGAATCACCGCATCGATGCGTGCATTCGGAGGGAAGAAGGGAGCGATCGTGGAGAGGACACGACGGTCGAGATTCCTCCGTTTCGATTCCTGCGTCAATGCTTTGATCTGCTGAAGATAGACCGAAGCGGAACTCAATCCGTAGATGTCGTTCGCGAGACTGGAGCCGTTCCGGAAACGGTCGAGCTCCCGGGCAAAACTTTTCGTTGAGTAGCGCTCTCTGGCCAGCAACGCGCTCGTTGCAGCCGCGATCTGATTCCCGCGGAGTTCGGCGACACGGTCGATGTTGGCGATCCGTCCTTCGCTCAATTCGATCAATGCATCCACTGAGGAGAAATCGAGCCTGAGGGTCACATTGAACCGGTCCTGGGCGCGGCTGACGTGAGCGAATGAAATGACGATGATGATTGCCGATAGGAGATACTTCATGCCGTCCTTTGAGTATTCTGCAGAACATTCCTGATACCGCGGACCGCCTGGCGGATCCTTTCTTCATTCTCAATCAGAGCAAAACGGACAAATCCCTCACCCGCGTCACCGAAACCGATACCGGGTGAGACAGCCACTTTTGCGTCTTGAACGAGGTGTTTCGCAAATTCCAGCGAGCCGAGTCCTCTCATCGGTTCCGGGATCTCCGCCCAGACGAACATGGATGCATTCGGCTGGCGGACATTCCAACCGTTCTTATTCAATCCATCCACCAAAACATTCCTTCGGGACCGGTACAGTTCGCCGATCTCTGCAACGCATTCCTGCGGTCCGTTCAATGCCGCGATCGCGGCGATCTGGATCGCCTGGAACATCCCGTAATCCAGATAACTTTTGATCTTCACCAGTGCGCCGACGATCTCCCTATTCCCTACACAGAAACCGACCCGCCATCCCGCCATATTATAACTTTTCGAGAGGGTGGAAAATTCCACTGCAGCATCCTTTGCACCGGGAATCTGGAAAATAGAGGGAGCCTGATATCCGTCGAAGCCGAGATCGCCGTAGGCCAGATCATGGATGATGAACAGATCGTTCGCTTTGGCGAATGCCACCGCTTCTTCAAAGAATTCCAGTCCGACCGTAGCCGTGGTGGGATTATTGGGAAAGTTCAGCACGAGGAACTTCGGCTTCGGATGGGTATTCTTATATGCCTCCGCGACCCGGGCAAGGAACGTCTCCTGAGGGAAGAGGTTCACATGGATCACCTGTGCACCGGCGATAACAAATGCATACGGGTGGATCGGATATGCCGGAGTGGAACAGAGGATGGTATCGCCTGGACCGGAAACAGCCAGCGCAAGATGGGCAAGTCCCTCTTTGGAACCAATGGTCGCTACCGCTTCTTTCTCCGGATCGAGATCGACATTGAATTTTCGTTTGTACCAATCGCAGACTGCGAGCCGAAGTTTATAGATCCCCTTGGAAGCGGAGTAGCGGTGGTTGGCACCTTTTTGCGATGCTTCGGTCAGTTTATCAACGATATGCTGCGGTGTCGGCTGGTCAGGATTTCCCATGCCGAGATTGATGATATCCTCTCCGTTTCGCCTCGCGTTGAACATCATATCGTTCACGACGGCGAACACATAGGGAGGAAGACGATTAAGGCGTTCGAAGTTCTTCATACAACAATATAAAAAAATCGGTGTGACTCGCCAATCATATTGCCGCAGATAATACAGAGGGAAAATATTTTCCGATCCTGCCACGAAAACACGAAGTCACAAATTCTGAAATGAAGCATTGTTTCACCAAGGCATCTTTTCACTCAATATCAAAAAAAGACAACGGCACCCATTGAATACGGCAAAATATTAAGATTCAAAACTTCTGAAAAAGTCATTGACCCAACGGGGTCCGAATAGCCGCTCAGGATCGCATTGCAATGACAAAATCTTTAATATTTCAGAAGCCTCAATACTTACAGCAGTTAGGAAAACAAAAAGGGGTCCGGAAAAACTCCGAACCCCTTTATCTGCGATTCACTCTCCGTAAAGAGAATTATTTTTTCTTTTTGACGGCAGGTTTTGCCGGTTTCACCGGTGTCTCTTTCGGAGGTTCCGGTTTTGCAACGATCCCTTCGATCTCATCCGCGAGGATATTTGCATCGTACAGCTTACGCATGGTCTCGATCATCACGCCGGGGTGGACCGAAACAGCACGGTTCTTCTCTTCGGAATAGGTGAAGCGTCCGGGAAGACTTTCGATGTTACCGTCGAAGATCAATCCGACCAGTTCCGCTTTCGCGTTGATGACGGGTGATCCGGAGTTGCCGCCGATGATGTCGTTGGTGGAGACAAAATTCATCGGAGTGCTGAGGGTCAATTTGCTCACACCATCCTTGAACCGCTGCGGCAGTTCGAAATCTTTGTGGTTGGCGAAGCTATGTGCGCGGTCATAGAGACCGTACATCGTGGTCATGCTCGGTGCGATCGTACCGTTCATCGGGTACCCTTTCACCTGTCCATAGGACAAGCGGAGAGTGAAGTTTGCATCGGGGGGAAGTTCTTTCCCATACGCAGCAAAGCGTGCTTTGCCGGTTGCTTCACTTGCCATGGCGATCACGCCGGAGATGTTCTTATCCTGCCAGGCGCGCATCTCGTCGCCGATGGGGACGATGACACGTGCGAGTGCGACCAGCGGATCGGTGGAATTCATGATCTCCGTTTCGCCTGCTTCGATAAGCGCTTTCCGGAATGCAGGATCGGCCAACTTGGTGCCGGTGATATAATATTTTGCCGCTTCTTCGGGGGTCTTCCCGTTCAGGACAGCTTTTACCCACGGGTCATCGTTGCCGAGCATTTCCTGTGCTTCTTTGAAACGGTCAGCCATCAATGCTTCTTCCATATCCGCATAGACGGGTGCCGGTGAATAGAGATTCTCCAATGTTGTTTTGACCATGGCATCCTGGAATTGCGGGAGCCGTTCGCCGTTCGGTTTCTTCGATTCAATGGCATAACGCGCAATGGTAAGAGCTCTTCCGCCGAGTGAACCGGCAAGTCCGCGGTAGGTCAATTCTTTGAACCGTGATTTGGTCTTGTTCATGACAGAGGCGACGGAATCCCATGCCCATGCAAATTTTGCTTTCAATTCGGGATTGGCGTTGATCTTTGCACGAAGATCGGTCTCACCCTGCAGTTTCTTTGCCATCAGGTTCTTATCCAGCAGTCCCTGATACTCACCGGTCATCGCTTTCTGCGAGTTCTCGTAGCCGAAGATCATTCCGTCTGCACGGCGCTGTTGTTCCTCGCCGAGTGCGGAGTATCGTTTCAATGCTGCGATGGTCCGTTTGAATGTTGCAAGGCGTGCGGGATATTGATAGTCACGGGAGTATTCGATCTGTGCGTATGTCTGCTGGCGGTTGGTGGAGCCGGGATGGCCGGAGGTGAAGACCAGTTCTCCGTCCGCAGCGCCTGCGGTCTTCCATTTCAGGAAATGGGGAGTATTGAACGGCTTATCGTTCTCGTACACACGGAAGAAGCACATGTCGATGTCATAGCGGGGGAAGGTGAAATTATCCGGATCGCCGCCGTAGAAAGCGATCTGTTTCTCGGGAGCCATCACGAGGCGGACGTCGGTGAATTTTTTGTAGCGATAGAGCCAGTATTCCGCGCCGTTGTACAGCGTAACGATGTCGGTACGGAGACCGGTCCTGTCGTTGCTCTCTTTTTGCAGCTGGGCAAGCGTGCCGCGGCGTGCCATCATTGCTTCTCCGCCGTTCTTTCCGGCGATCGCGGCCATGACCTTGTCCGTCACGTTCTCGAGTTCCATCAGAACGTTCAGTTCAAGATCGACGCACTTCACTTCTTCTGCGGTGGTGCGTGCATAGAATCCGGTCTTGATATAATCCTTTTCGGGGGTGGACATCTTCTGCAGTTGCCCGGAGCCGACATGATGATTGGTCATCACCAGTCCGTTGGGGGAGACGAACGAACCGGAACCGCCGTCGTTGAACCGCACGGAGGAGAGACGAACGTGGTCCAGCCATTCCTGCGTGACGTCGAATCCGTATTTTTCCTTCAATTGTTTCTTCGGCGGGTTGTCGAACGTCCACATTCCCTCATCGGCAAGGGAGACGACAAAAAGCGCCAGGATCAAAGCTGCGATTGTTCTGAACTGTTTCATTGGTGCCTCATATTAGATTATGATCATGATATTTATGTGTAATGCTGTTGCGGTGGTGTTACATTCTTTACGATTTCATCCGTTTTCCTTTTTCTTCTTCGGTGAAGATCCAGCCGACGATCTTTCCGGCGTCGATATCATTGAACTGTTCCCAGTATTCCATCGTCCTGAAGTTCCGTGAACTGGTGTCGTTGGCGACATGGAGTTCCACTTCCTTTTTGATCTCGTTCAGACGGAACTTCCACTGGTCCATATTGGAGGGACGCAGATCGATCCATCCGGCACGCGCCCACTCTTCCACGGAATCGGGAGTGATGTTCAGTTCGTTCAGACCGCGGAATGCGGGGATCTTCACTTCATTGCCCCGCAGAAGTGTCTTTCCGTCCGGCAGAAGGATCGGGATCCCGATCGAGATGATCTGTGAACGGAGAGCATCATCGTTCGTGATATATTTTGTGAGCTCTTCCGACATCTTTTTGGAGGAACTCTTCAGGACGACATTGACCGTTCCATAGATCTTCTTCAGCAGATGTGCTTCATAGAGGAGCTTCGACAATCTTGGCGGACCGAGCATCTCGAATGCGACGCTGTTGGTGTTGTGTTCCTTCTCGAGGGACTTCATCTTTGCCAGCGCCCCCTGGAACATGAATCCTGCGCGGTAAGTGGGAGAGAGTGTTGCATTGTCCAGCGCATTAATGATATCGTGGCCCGTGTTGCCGCCGCGAATCTCATACAGCACCGATTCGGCGATCTCTTCCGGAGTGACGAATTCCATCTGTCCGGGTGTGGCGATCGCTTCGAACTCGCCGCGGGAGAAGATCCCGTTCTCACCGGTATCGATGAAGACCGATTTCAGTTTCTGTCCGGTCGGCTTCACATTGCCCGTCATACGGATCTTGAATTTCCCCTTCAGCTCGACGCCGCTTTCGGGCGGACAATCGAACAGTTCGATCGGTTTCCCCCGTTTGGCGATCTCGCCGTACGCGATCTTCTTCCAGGCGATGGCGCCGGTCGGTTTGATCTCTTTGGTGATCGGTGCGTCAGGTGTCCGTCCCATCAGGAATAGGAGCATGGTATGTGCTCCGGCGACGACCGATTTGGAGAGAAGGACCCGCGACGGTTTTTCTTCGCTGTGTGTGTAGGGAATGTTGAGTCCCATTCCGCCCGTTCCGCTCGTACCGATCTTCACATACGTGCCGGTCTTGGCGATATTCATCGAGCGGTAGAAGATCTGAACGTGACGGATCAATTGGGGCGTATATTGCGTCGCCAGAAGCCGTTCGACGGTCTCCTTGAGATTTGCCGCGTCGTTCTTCAAAGCGATCATCACGTCCCGGGAACTCTGGAAGATATCCTGGTAAGCGATAGCGGTAGCGGAGTTGATGCAGTCAATAACAACATCGGGTTTGTATTTGTTGATCAGCTGGAAGAGTGCGGAGCGTTCGAGGACATCGGGAGTCAATTCTTCGATCACATCATCCAGGAACTTCGTCCGTTTCGACTGATCGGCAAGGATCTCCTCCCGTGTGAGGTCCTTGAACTCATTCCGGACAAAGATATTTCCCCACCAGGGGACGAAGAAATTCTTTCCGGCCTTCGGATATTCCCTGCGCATTGTTTCACACGCATCTTTTGCTTCGGATTCTTTCAGGGAGGTGAGGATGATCTTTTTCGGTTTTTCATCCATCAGTTTGCGGCAGATCGCGGAACCGACCAGTCCCCAGCCGCCGAGGACGAGTACGGTCTTATTCGTAATGACCATAAAAACTCTTTTGAGGTGTGAAAAGCAGTTTATCGGATCGGAAGATGTTTGCTTCCATTATTTTATGCGGTAAAGATACATGGAATTCGCTGAAAGAAAAAGTGAATAGTAGATACGATTGCCCCTTAGAAGTGCACAAAAATGCTGTTGAAGTTCGCAGGAGTAAATAGGAGAGAGCGGTCCGATTACTTCAGTAGCAGCAGTTTCTTGACGGAGGTATATTCCCCTGCTGTCATGCGGTAAAAATACATCCCTGAAGGGAAGCGAGCGGCATTCCATTGAACGGAAAACGTTCCGGCATCCTGCGTCTGATGTACCAGCCGATCTACCTGTTTTCCAAGAAGGTCGTGGACCGTCAGTGTGACGAACCGCCTACCGGGCAAACGGTACGAGATGGTCGTTGCCGGATTGAAGGGATTGGGATAATTCTGTTCAAGTGAAAAATTCGACGGACGTTGTCGGGGCTCATCCGCGTTCAGCACACCGGTCAATGCAGCGAACGATTTCCCGATATTCTGCACATCCACGATCCAGCGGTATTTCGGATCCAGGAACGGATATTCGTACAACGTCGTGGATGTATCTCCGCGCAGGTCGAGCGCCATCCAATCGAACGTCAGGAAATATGTCTGCCATTTTTTCGAAGGATCGACAGCCTTCACGCCGACGATCTTCCCCGAGAGTTTGTCGGTGAAGAGTGTTTGACCATTCACCGCCGGCTGGATCTCGTCCATTTTATTTGTGAACAGCGGGACCTCATAGTAAGGATGATACCACAATGTTGCAGTATCGGCAGACAATGCGGAAGGGATGAATCCGAAAATTTCATCAGCCGCGATCGACGGAGGAACGGTCAGCTGCCACGGAAAGGTCACTTCCTTATTGCCGTTCTGTATTACGGGGAAGTCCTGCTGCACAAGACCTTTCACACCGAAGTACGTGCTGTGCGGATCGTTGTCGGCAAAGAGCGTATCACGGAACTGATTGATGAACGTTCTGTCCTGATCAGAGAGAAGATAATACCGTTTCTGACCGGCAGGAAGTGAAGCGCTGTTATTGAGCCACGATGCGATATACTGCATCGGATTCAGGAAACCGCCGTCTCCGGTCACTTCCACTACGGCTTGATATTGTTCGAGCAGCAAGTGAAGATCTTCCACTGTGTAACGGGAGAGGTTGCAGAAATCATAATACGGTTCGGCGCCGATATCGGTCTTCATTGTGAATTTCAGATAGATAGTAGGATCGACGATGCCGGACGGGAGACTCTTCGCATTGAAAAGGAGAAGGAGCGGTTTCTTTTTCTTGAAGATCTGATAATCGAACGTCGGCGACTGCGTTGTCCGGTTCAGCGTGTCCTTTGCTGTAAAATAGTAGTAGACGGAATCTCCCGCTGCGCCGCCGGAGATCGTTCCGGCGAAGACGAATCCGTTCTCACGGACCATTGTCGAACTTGTCCAGAAGCCTTTCCCGATCTTGGAGAATAATTTCACTTCAACAGGATCTGCGGTACTCTGCATCCGTACGGTTGCGCGGACCGTACGGGGTGATAGTGAAGCGGTATTCAATAATTTGCGGACGGAGAGTTTTGGTTTCGGAGCGGCAAAGTATTCCACCACCATGAACATTCCCCATTCAAAATCTCCTCTCAGCCACCATCCTTTGTCCGAAGAGGAGAGACGTCCGCGCGGATAGAACTTGTAGGAATGGAACGGCGGATCAGGATTCGGCATCGACACGATCTCCTGCCGGACGGCGGCGGATCCTGTTGCGGTATTCTGTACGGTGAACCCGATCAGCTGGTCCTCGGAGAATTTCATGGTGTCGCCGGTGGCGAGCAGGTCCAACGCATGCCAGCTGTATGGAGAGACTGGGACAACGACGCCCCCTTTTTTCCACAACGCCTCCACTCCAAGCGGATCGAACGCATATTCCAGCGAATCGCGAGTTCGGGGAGGAAAGACCCATGTTGTGTCCGTCGCCAGTTCTCGATACGGAGTTACGAGATTCACCGGATCGTTATTGTTCACATAGTATCCGGTGTTTTTTTGATGCTGCGTTGAGGGAACATTCTTCAGCCGAGGATTGGGATACCATGCACGGATCCGCACCTCTTTGGTCTCACCGGCATCGCCGGCAACAGCCCACCAGACTTCACGGACGAATCCGTTCCCGCCCGGCTGGTACCACTGCATCATCATCTCTTCTTCAAGATTCCCGAATTCATAACTCAGCTCTGACCGTTGATTGAAATACTGAATGGAATCCAAAAAGGTTGAACCGGAACTGCGCAGCAGAGAATTCCAGCGGGAGACCATGCGCGACGCATCATCACCGTTCTGCAGACGGACGGCTTCCTGTTTTCCGCTCCGGTCCACATGGATGAGGAACCGCTGCTGCGAAAATGCGCTGGTGAAGAATAGTATGAAAATCGCGTATCTCATGGACTCTATGTTAGGGTGTTGAAAATTACAACAATTCTTGACGATAAAGAAATCTTCAACAACTTACGCCGAATGTTGCGCAATTCAGGAAATGTCGTTGTTTCATCCTGTTTTACTGGATATATTAAAGAAAAATGAATTAAAATCATTACGTATTCCTTTGAGAATTTTCCAATCTTTTCATTCCATTGTATTGCTCGCCTGCTTCCTTCATTTTTTATCCTTCACGGGCTGCAGGGAAAACTCACCGGTCACCGGAACAAGTGATCCGGTCGGAAGCATCAGCACGATCTACGGAGTCGGCTACAATGCGGCAGCGGCGGTCGGCTGGGATGCAGATACCGCTGCAGTCACTCAATTCAGCATATATCGTCACCTCACTCCGGTATTGACACTCTCCAGCGCTCAAAAGATCGCATCGGTCCAAAAATATCAACGCTTCGGGATCATTGACACCGGTTTGGTGAACGGCACACTCTATTATTACACGGTCGTGCCTGAATTGCTTCAGAATGATGGATCGGTGATCAGCGGAAAGAACAGTTTGAAGATCGGATTGATCCCGGCCGATCTCACCAAACTGACCGCAGATCAGATCATCTATTCTCAACACATCCAGCCGGTGTTCACGTCCGGTTGTGCGGTGCATGGATGTCATGTCGGATCGGACCATACATCGGTCCTGCCTGGACCGCACGGTGCGTCCGATCTTTCTCTTGAGACATGGAGTGACGTCATGAACGGCACGGATGGATATGCATTGATCGTTCCGATGCGCGCGGTGAGGAGCCATCTGCTTCGTCATATCAATTCCGATACGCTTGTATCACCGGTTGCAGCTCCATCGATGCCTCCCGGTTTCCGGTTCCCGACGGAACTCCGCGATCTCTTCATCCGCTGGATCGACCGCGGTGCGAAGAATGATGATGGAGCGATCCCGTTCTCTTCCGTACCTGTCCGCGGCTGGGCGTATGTCACCAATCAGGGGGAGGATCTGACGGCGGTGATCGATCTGGACAAGAACAGGATCGCACGGTACATCACAACGGGAGTGGAGAATACCGGCACTGCTCCGCCCAATGCTCCTCACAATGTGACCGTGGACCGTCAGAATCAATTCTATTATGTGAATCTCATCGGCGGCAGTAAACTTCAAAAGTTCCGTGTGTCGGACAATGTGAAGACGGGAGAACTTTCTTCCGGCTTGAGTTCACCGGCACAAGTTGCACTCTCCATGAACGGCGACACTGCATATGTGACCAATTTCGAAAATGCAAAGACGAACATCACCCTGGTCAACACCGCAACGATGACGGTGATCGGAGAGATCGGTACACCGGCGATGCTGAAACCGCACGGCATCTCCATCACTCCCGATCATCGGTATGTGATCGTGGCGAATTCTCTCTCGGATAATGTGACGGTCATCCGTACCGCGGACAATACCATCGTCAAAACGATCCCGATCGCCGCAAATGTGCCGTCCCTTCCGGTGAATTATGTCTATCAATTCGAACCGTATCAATCCGCCGTTACTCCGGACAGTAAATTCGCCTACGTCACCTGCAGAAAATCCGGCGAAGTGCGTGTGATCGACCTGACGCAGATGAAAGTGACCGATTCGATCAAGGTGGGGACATTTCCGCTGATCCCGGCTTTAACGCCGAACGGTGCCTATCTCTTTGTGACGAACCGGAATTCGAATTCCGTCTCCGCCATCAATACGGCAACAAGAACGGTGGAGTATACCATCGCCAATGTCGGTGTTGAGCCGCACGGCATCGCCGTGTCGAAGGACGGAAAGTTCGTCTATGTGTCATGTGAGAATCTCGGAGTGAGCGAACCGCCGCATCATGCCACGACGGGAGGGAAGAAACCGTCGTTCCTGAAAGTGATCGATATCGAAAAGCGTTCCGTTGTTGCATCTCTGGAACTGGGAAATTTCGGTTCGGGAATGGCGGTGACGCAATGACTTCCATTTGTTTTTCAACTAACTTTGAAGTACGTTCATTCGCAATGTTGAACAATTCCATCACCATTTTATTCTGACACATCATTATGGAACAGGCTGAAAAACTGAATCGACCGGTTGTCCAATCATTGGATGACGTTCTGGGAACCCCTTTCAAGGTACTGGATGACGGATTTGTCCGCGTGGTGGATTATATGGGAAGCGACGAGTCGATCGTGCAGGCGGCACGCGTTTCGTACGGTAAAGGGACGAAGAAAGTGAGCGAGGACCGGGGGCTGATCCGTTATCTTCTCCGTCACCAGCATACGACGCCGTTCGAGATGTGCGAGATCAAACTGCATGTACGGGTGCCGATGGACTGCTGGAGACAGTGGATCCGTCACCGCACGGCGAATGTGAATGAATATTCCACACGATATTCCCTTGCCATCGATGCAGCGCAGCGGGCAGGGGAGAGTCAATGGAGGATGCAGTCCAAGGATAACAAACAGGGGAGCGAAGGATTCTTCGATCTGGAGACCGGGAAGAAATTATCCGCGCAGGAACTTCAGCTGCAGAATCTCTCGCGTTCCGTCTATGAGGAACGGGTGAATGCCGGAATGGCGCGCGAACAGGCACGGAAGGACCTTCCCTTATCCACCTACACCGAAGCTTATTGGAAAGTGGACCTGCACAATCTCCTGCACTTCCTCTGGCTGCGGATGGATCCGCACGCACAATACGAGATCCGTGAATACGCATCGGTCATCGGCAACGAGATCGTGAAGCGCTGGGTGCCGACCGCGTGGGAAGCATTCCAGGATTATAAAGTAAATGCATCATCCCTTTCCCGCATCGAGATCGAGATCATCAAAGCGCTGAACATGCAGGGGAAAGATGCCGCGAACGATGTTGCGCGTTCCTACGGACTTCTGCCCGCGGCTGGTCAGGAGATGAAGAGCAATCGTGAACGGGGAGATGTCGAACTGAAATTTGAGAAACTCGGGATCACACCGCCGTGGAAATGAACGGATGAAGATCGTTCTGATCGCAGCACATAACCGCACATTGGTCATCGGAAGGAACGGTGCCGTCCCCTGGCACCTTCCCGAAGACCTTCGCCGCTTCAAAGTCCTCACCACCGGTCATACCATTCTGATGGGACGCAAAACGTACGATTCCATCGGACGAACTCTTCCCGGCAGACGCAACATCATCATCTCGCGGCAACACCTTCTTCTTCCGGATGCTGAGATCTTTCCCGGCATTCCCGAAGCTCTCTCATCCTGCACTTCTGAGGAAATTGTCTATGTGATCGGCGGAGGGGAGATCTTCCGGCAGATGCTCGCTATGGCGGATGAAATGAAATTGACGGTCGTCGAGAATTCCGAACCGGGAGACACAACGTTCCCAGAATATGATCATCTGATCGGACCGGTATTCCGACTGACGGCTGAAGAGAAGAGAGACGGATTTATTTTTAAGGATTATCGAAGGAATGCACCCTGAGCGGACCGCACTTCATCCTCAGGATGAAGTGCGGTATGTACTTTAGATGGGACGGTAGATCGGAAGCTCGATGATGAATGTGGCGCCGTTGTTCGGCGAGCTTTCTGCTGTTACATTACCGTTATGTTTTTCCACGATCTTTTTGACGATCGCCAGACCGAGTCCGGTAGAGATCTCGCCGCCGGTCGGCTGAGCTGAGAGCCGTTTGAACTGCTGGAACAACTGTTTCTTATCCTCTTCAGTCAATCCCGGTCCCTGATCCTTTACTTTGATGAAGACCGATTGTTCATTGGTCTCAATGGAGACAGTGATCGTTGTCCCGGAATCCGAGAATTTTCCCGCATTGTTCACCAGATTGTCGACCGCTTCATTCAGCCACCGCTCGCTGCCGCTGACGATGCATTTATCCACGGTCGAGGTAAATTCGATCGACTGTGATTTTTGCTGCAGGATGATCCTATTCTTCATCACGACGAGCTCCGCCAGCTGAACGATATCCACTCTCGATTTTGTCACCACCAATTGTCCCTGTTCAAGGGCGGATGAACTGAGCGTATCCTCGATCAGTTTCAGCATGTAATGCGTCGTCTGTTCCATCAACTGGGAATGTTCCTGCACGACCGTCTGATTGAATTGATTGTCGTTGATGGTATGGGCGAAATGGTTCAGGTTCACTACTTTGTTCTTGAAGTCGTGGGAGAGGATGCCGAGCAGGTCCGATTTCTCCTTGTTCGCTTTGTCCAGACGGGAGTTGATGCGGGAGAGTTCATCACGCGTCGATTCCACATCCTTCAGATGCTCCTCGATCTTTTCTTTCGCAGCGACCAGCTCTTTCGTCCTGTCCTCAACGATATTCTTCAGCTGTTTGGCATGCCGGTGTATATTGGCGGTCCTGATAGCGTAGAGTCCGGCTCCGAGGATGATCAGACCGATGCCGACCAGAAAACCGAAATACGGCGTCTGATGGAAATACGGATCGAAGGTGACATCGGTCGTCGCTTCATCGGTGCTCCAAATGCCGCCGTCGATGGAAGCACTTACCCGGAACGTGTATGATCCCGGGGGGATATTGGTGTAGTATGCTGTTCGACGGACCCCGGCGTCGTTCCAATTGGCATCGAATCCTTCCAGTTTATACCGGAACCGGAGCCGCTCCGGCGACATGAAACTCAATCCGGTGTAATTGAATTCGACCGTATTATATCCTGGTCTGATCTCCAAAGCGGAGTCCGGATAGAGGACCTGATCGCCGACATGGACCTCTTCGATATGCAGGGGGAAGGAGTTGAGCGGATCGATGATCCGTGATGTATCGACCATCGCCAGTCCGCCGACGGTGGTAAACCAGATCCTGCCATCCGACGCTTTGATGATGCTGGGACTGGAGACGCCGCTGATCTCCGCATTCTGCAGTCCGTCGGATCGGCCGAAATCGATCCGGGAGAATTTTTTCAAAGATCCGTCCGCTACTTTTTGGAACTCGGATTTCGGAATGCGTGTGATTCCCTGGTTCCCGCCGATCCAGAGATACCCTGCATCATCCTCGATGATCATCAGCGTGACATCTTCCCGCAGTCCTTCTTTCGTAGTGAATGTCTGGAATTGTCCGTCCGCAAAACGGTTGATGCCGCCGCCGTTCGTACCGATCCACAACGCGCCTTCTTTATCAGCGAAAAGGGAGAGGATGAAATTGTTGGAGAGCCCGTCCTTCATGCTGTACGTTTCGATGCCGTTCGGCGTGATCTTGTTGATGCCTCCGCCGTTCGTGCCGACCCAGATCTCGTTCTTGAAGGAACGGACCATCGCCAGCACATTGTCGTTCGCCAATCCCTGCTGCGTGGTCAGCGGTGTGATCGAATCACCTTTGATACGGGAGATCCCTCCACCGTAGGTGGCCACATACAAATCATTATCAAAACCGCTTTCAAAAGCACGGATGTAATTCTCGGTCAAACCGTTCTCTGTATTATAGTAGGTGAACTGTTTGCCGGCCGGTTTTGTTTCATCGTATCGCGCTACGCCGCCGCCGTCCGTTCCGATCCAAAGCAGACCGTTGCGGTCCTCATATAACGCACGGATGAATTTATTCGGCAGCTGTTTCTCATTCCATACCGTCACCGTATTGCCGTCCATGCAGTTCAATCCGCTTCCGTTCGTGCCGATCCACAGACGGCGTTTGCTGTCTTCAAGCACGGTGCGGACATATGTGTCGGACAATCCTGATTTCCTGCCGAACAATTCAAATTTACGGATATGCAGCTGACTGAGTCCGTTCCTTGTTCCGATCCAGATATTCCGTTCATTATCCTGGTAAATGGTCCGGATGAAATCGTTCACCAGACCTTGTTCAGCGGTGAGTGCATCGAATTGTTTCTTTGCACCGGGTCCGAGATACCGGTTGATGCCGCCGCCGTCGGTTCCGATCCAGACAACGTTCGACCGGTCGACGAACAATGTGCGGATGGAATTATGGGTGAGCCCCGATGCCGTCGAATAGGCTTGGATGGAACCATTGGATAGCCGCGCAAGTCCGTTCGAAGTACCGATCCAAATTGAGCCCTCCTGATCCTCTACAAGGGAAGTAACAGAATTGTCCGGAAGCCCGTCTGCAGTGGTCAATGTCTTAACGGTCTGACCATTTACGGTGATCAATCCGACATCCGTGGCGATATAATAGGTTGATACGCTGGATTTGATCATTGTGCGAAAGAGTGTATTCTTCGGGATCTGTCGGTCCAGGAACGGTGAGATGTTCGTTACCTCTCCGTTCTCCGTGATCGAGATCTTATGGATTCCTCCGCGTTCTGTACCGACGATGATCTCATTCGGATCGAACGACCGGATCGTTCTGATATATTCCTTACCGCCCGTTTCGAACTCTTTTACGGCGGTGAATGTGTGCTTAGAATATCGGACCACGCCTCCACCGTTCGTTCCGTACCAGGTTGTTCCGCTCTGATCCTGATGCATCACCGTCACGTGATTGATCTTGAATGCGGGGGTGATCGATCTATTATAGTGGACGAACTTGACGCCGTCGTACTGCGCCAAACCGGCATACGTGCCGATCCAGATGTATCCGTCCGAAGATTGGTCTACAAGATCGACGGTATTTTGAGGCAAACCGTTATCGGCGGTATAATTGGTGATCACATAGCTGTCAAACGCAGGGATCCGGACATTCTTTTCGCCGACGGCAAATAATACCGCAGTGATCATTGTCTGGAGAAGGAGGATTCGATAGGTTCTTTTCATAGGACGGTAATTTTTGGTTGGCTAATTTACGAATAATAATCGGAATAAGGGAAGTGCACTTGTTAGAATATTATAAATTTACAGGTATATTTGCATGTACCGATCGACGCCATTCGGAGGGATGCTCAGTGGTGAGACGGTTCCTGTGCACCCTCGAATTTGTTCAGCAAAATTATTGTTTGGTCCGGAGCAACTTTTTGACCGGTCCTGACTCATACAAGTGATGCATCAAACCACGACAACAGACGAAATGCTGGCTTTGCGCCTGCAGCAGGGTGATCCGCTGGCGGTCACCGAGGCGTATGAACGGTACCGCCGCGGGCTGTTCACGTTCTGTGCACGATTACTGTCGGATCCGGTCTCTGCGGACGATGTGGTTCAGGATACCTTTATGATCGTCATGACCCATCATGGTCAGCTTCGCGATCCGTCCATGTTGAAGTCATGGATCTTCACCATCGCGCGGAATGAATGTTTTTCGCGACTGAAGCGGAAGAAGATGTTCCGTGAGTTCGATGAGCTGAACGATGAAATGGTTTTTGATGGACCATTGGAGCAGGTTGAGACGGAGGAAAGGGTCGCCGTGGCGGAAAAACTGCTCAACGCACTGATCCCTCAATATAAGGAAGTGCTACTGTTAAGGGAATTCGAATCGATGTCGTATGATGAGATCGCCGCCGTGACGAAAACGACGGTCAGTTCCGTGAAATCTCGATTATTCAAAGCACGGAGGGCGATGATGAAGATCCTCGAACCGTATGAACGAAGGAAGGAAATTTAATTATGAATGACGAATTACTGCAGCGATGTTTCGACGGGGATCTGAATGATGCCGAAATGGAGCTGCTTTTTTCCCGAATGGGAAACGATGCCGGGCTGAGAAAGGATTTCCGATCCTTGATGTCGCTTCGAAATGATCTTCAGACGATCCGGGACCGGATGGAACCGCTCCGTGAAAGCACGCGTCCAATCCCGGTGTCCGGTCAAATTCTGCAGAAACCGGACCGTCCGTCCATTCGGACCCGCTTCAATAAAAAGATTTCAGTCTCGATCCCGGTCCTGACGATGGTCTCAATATTGATCCTGATCGGGACATATTCCCTCACCCGTTCCATGACCGAACGGCAGCAGGATCTGCAGTATGTATATTTCGGCGAGATGCCGGCATACGTTGTACAAAGCGCCAATGACGATATGAACATCAATTAAAAGGAGGGACCATGAAGACCATTCTGATTTCGATCATTATTTCGATCAGCATCATGTCTGCGGCCGCCCCGCAGCAGCAGTTCACATCACTGATGATGCCGGGTGAAGCGGAGATACTGCAGCGCGGCGGCGGGACCATTATGGG